>NZ_JBHXAY010000005.1:0-158042 GCF_042728775.1 Nocardia sp. NPDC060259 | reverse complement strand
GGGCCGCTGTCGGCGGTGCTACGTCAGCCTTACTGGGCCTTCTTCGGCGCTGGGTCGAATGTCCGGGCCCGGAAGGCAGACCTTTATTCGGCCTTCTTCGGTGCTGCCTTCTTGGCGGGCGCCTTCTTGGCCGGGGCGGCCTTCTTGGCGGCGGGCGCCTTGGCGGCCGGAGCCTCGGCCGGGGCGGGCTCGGTGCTCACGGCGACGACCTCGGCATCGACAACCTCGTCGGCGACCTTCTCGGCCTCGGCCTTGCCACGGCCCAGCAGGTCGGTGACCTTGGCGAGGGCGTCCTCGGCACGCGCGGAGGCATCCTTGTACAGGTTCTCGACGCGACCGATCTGCTCGTCGACGGCCTGGTTGGCGCGCAGCCGGTCGACGGTCTCCTCACCGCGGACGGCGAGGTCGGCGTAGATGTCGAGCGCCTGGCGGTAGTACTGCTCGGCCAGCTTGCGCAGCTCCTCCGAGGTGAACTTCTCGCGCAGCTCGGCGAGGTCCTCCGGCAGCTCCGACGGCAGGCCGGCGATGCGCTCGCGCAGGGTGTCGAACTGGGCCTGCACGTCGGCGGGGACGTTGGCGATGCGCTCACGGGCCTCGTCGACGCGGGCCTTGGCATCGGTGGCGACGACGCGCTCGCGGACGTCGGCGACGACCTCGTTCACGGCGGTGTAGATGGCGTCACCGGCACCGACGGTGGCGAACAGCGGCTTGGTCACGGTAGCGGTCTTCTCGGTCATCAGTCTTCGCTCTCCTGGCGTGGCGGAGTGTCAATTGTCGTGAACGAAACGTCGCTGTCCCGTTCGATCCCCCCTGAGCCGGCTTCTTCCCCGTTTTCCCGGCGAAACGACTCATAGATTTCCAGCAACACCTGTTTCTGCCGCTCGGTCACCGAAGTGTCCGCTAGCAGGGCGTCCCGGACCGGGCTGTGCGGACGCTGTTCGAGATATCCGGCCCGCACATACAACACCTCCGAGGAAACGCGCAGCGCCTTGGCGATCTGCGCGAGTACTTCGGCGGAGGGGTTACGCAATCCGCGTTCGATCTGGCTCAGGTACGGATTGCTCACCCCCGCCAGCGCGGCGAGTTGACGTAAGGACACCTGCGCAGCTTCGCGCTGGGACCTGATGAACCCTCCGATGTCTTGTGCCGCGTGCGCTACACGTCCCTCGGGCTGGTCTGCCATCACTCACCTTCTGGCGGTTGTACGGTCAATACTAAATCAGGGTGCTAGCTATTGCAAGCACTTCTGTTAGCACAGGGTCGGCTAACGGCCGGGCTCAGTGGAACAGCAGCTGCGAGATCGTGTAGATGGCCAGGCCCGCGAGCGAACCGACGACCGTGCCGTTGATCCTGATGAACTGCAGATCCCGGCCGACCTGCAGCTCGATCTTCCGGCTCGCCTCGTCCGCGTCCCAGCGGGCGACGGTGTCGGTTACCAGGGTAGAGATCTCGGCCGAGTAGTTACCGACCAGATAGCGCGCGCCGCGGTCGATCCAGCCGTCCACCTTGCCGCGCGTGGCCGGGTCGTCGCGCAAGCGCTCACCGAGCTGCTGCACATTCTCGGCCACCTTGCGGCGCAGGGTGGAATCGGGGTCCTCGGCCGACTCGAGAATCAACCGCTTGGCCGCGCGCCACGTCGCCTCGGCCATTCCGGTGATCTGCTCGCGGCCCATGATCTCGGCCTTGACCTTCTCGGCCTTGGCGATCATCGCCTCGTCGTGCTGGAGATCGTCGGCGAAATCCTGCAGAAAACGATCGGCGGCCTGACGCAGTTCGTGATCGGGATTCGAGCGCACCTTCCAGGTGAATTCGACCAATTCCCGATAGATTCGCTCGGAAAGCAACGTGTTGACGAATTTCGGTGCCCATTGCGGCGCGTCCCGCATGACAATGCGATCGATCGTCTCCTGCGAACCGAGCGCCCATTGATGCGCGCGTTCGGCCAGCAGATCGATCAGCGGCAGCTGCCGATTGTCGGCGATCAATTCCGAGAGCACCCGCCCGATCGGCGGACCCCACAGCGGTTCGGCGATCCGCTTGACGATGGTGTTGTCGATGATCTGCTCGACGTCCTCGTCGCGCAGCACGCCGACCACCGCGGTCAGGATCGTCGAGCTCTCCTGCGCCACCCGGGCCGCGTGGCCGGGATCGGCCATCCACCGGCCGACCCGCAGCGAGATCTGCGCGGAGTCCAGCCGCGCCGACACCACATCGGGAGCGAGGAAGTTCGTGCCGACGAAGGCGCCGAGGCTCTCGCCGAGCTGGTCCTTCTTCTTGCGGATGATCGCGGTGTGCGGGATGGGCAGGCCGAGCGGATGCTTGAACAGCGCGGTGACCGCGAACCAGTCGGCGAGCGCGCCGACCATGCCCGCCTCGGAGGCCGCGCGCACATAGCCGACCCACTCGCCGCCGCCGCCGCGCGATTCGAGCCAGCGGCACAGCAGGTACACCACGCTGGCCACCAGCAGGAATCCGGTGGCCAGTGCTTTCATCTTGAAGAGGTCACGTCGTTTACCAGCCTCGTCGGTCATGACCGCGAAACCCGCGGGTTGCGCAGCGGGTTCGGTGCGCGGCGCGAGAACCGCCGTATTGCCGGGAGCTTTCTCCATAGCCCCCATTCTGCTGTGCGCGCCGTAACGGCGCCGCCGTGAACCCCGCCGCGTCGCCCGCGACACACCAAACCAGCCGGTTTTCCGTACGCGCGGGTAAACACCTGGGTGTGGTAAATGCCGCAACGTCGGCCAAACGAGCGCCACCCCACACCGGCGCGCCTAAGCTGTACAACGAGACACGCCACATCGACCACAAGGGGGCTGTTCTGTCCACCGAAGACCTTGTCGAGATCGGCGAGCAGACCGGGCGCGCGACCGTGCGCGGCGGGGGTCCTGTCGACGGCCGCAAACGGCGGTGGCGGCAGCACAAGATCGACCGGCGCGAAGAGCTGGTCGACGGCACGCTCAATGCCATCCGCGCGCGCGGCAGCCAGGCGGGCATGGACGAGATCGCCACCGAGATCGGCGTGTCCAAGACCGTCCTGTACCGCTACTTCGCCGACAAGAACGACCTGGTGCACGCCACCATGCAGCGGTTCATCGAGACCACGCTGCTGCCCCGCGTGTACGGCGCGATCAGCCTCGACGCCGACGAGTACCAGCTGGTGCGCGCCGCGATGACCGAGTACGTCGGCACCGTCGACGACGACCCCGAGGTCTACCGGTTCATCATGAGCAACTCCGCGGGCGACAAGTCCTCGCTCGCCGAGTTCGAACGGCTCTTCGCCGAGGTGGTCACGGCCGTGCTTGTCGACCGGGCAGGCGCCAAGGGCGTGCGCACCGACGGCGCGCTGTTGTGGTCGTACGTGCTGGTCGGCGGCATCCAGCTGGCCACGCACTGGTGGACGACCACCGACAAGGCCATGCCACGCCAGGACGTCATCGACTACCTGACGATGATGGCGTGGTCGGCGATCGAGGGCGTCGCCAGGGCGGGCGGTTCGCCCGAGATCTTCACCGCGCAGACCCACGAGCTGCCCGAGATTCCCGCACAGCCTTCCTGAACTGGGGTTTCCTCACTACCGCCGGAGCCGGGCTCGACATCGCGGCGCGGTTGGTTACGCTGAACCGAGCGGGGCGCTGTGGCTTGCGTCACCGCCGGCGGTCGTGTGACGCTACGCGTCTACGGCCGCCCTGCGCGTCGGCACCAATGGAGGTACCTCGATGGCGAAGAACGTGCCGACATCCCGGCTTGCCCGCGGGACGAAACTGGGGGCGGTAGCGGCGAGCTCGGTCATCCGTTCGAAGAAGACCAGACTCTCCATGCGCGGACGGTCCGAGGCCGTGCGCGCCAAGATGGCCGAGGAGTCGATGATCCGCACCACCGAGCAGGTGGTCATGGTGCTCGGCACCATGAAGGGCGTGGCGATGAAGCTGGGCCAGATGATGTCGGTGCTCGACCTGGACCTGGTGCCGCCGGACCATCGCGACCGGTTCCAACAGCGGCTCGCCGTGCTGCGCAATGCGGCGCCGACGGTGTCGTTCGAGGCCATGCGCGCGGTGATCGAGGAGGATTTCGGTCGCCCGCTGGCCGAGGCGTTCGCCGAATTCGACCCGGAGCCGATCGCGGCAGCCTCGATCGGCCAGGTCTACCGGGCCACCCTGCACGACGGCAGGGCCGTCGCGGTGAAGGTCCAGTACCCCGGCGTCGACATCGCGGTGCGCGCCGACCTGAAGAACCTCACGATGTTCCGCCGGGTGCTGGCCTCGGCGATGCCGTGGATCACCCCGGCCGTGCTCGACGAGCTGAAGCTGAACATGGAGGCCGAACTCGACTACGTCGCCGAGGCCGCGACCCAGACCGAGATCGCGCACCTCTACCGGGATCACCCGTACATCGTGGTGCCCGCCGCGGTGCAGGAGCTCTCGACCACCCGGGTGCTGGTCAGCGAGTTCATCGAGGGCACCGGGTTCGACGAGATCCGCAACCTGCCCGACGCCCAGCGCGACCGGGTCGGCGAGATCATCTACCGCTTCTACGTCGGCTCGCTGTTCACCTTCAACGAGTTCTGCGGCGATCCGCACCCTGGCAATGTGCTGCTCGCCCGCGACGGCCGGGTGGCCTTCCTCGACTTCGGCCTGTTCAACCGCATGGACCCCAAGCTGGTGCACTTCGAGATCCTGTGCCTGCGCGCCGCCGCGGAGGACCGCGCCGAAGACCTGCGGCAGTTGATGATCGAACGCGGCGTGATCGATTCCCCGGAAGAGATCGGCGCCGAGGAGTGTCTCGAGTACGTGCTCTCCGCCTCGGAGTGGTGCCTGGTCGACGAGGAACTGACCATCACCCCCGAACTGGCCAGCGGCGCGTTCCTGCTGGCCGTCGACCCGCGGGCCAGCGAGTTCACCGGGATGAAGCAGCAGAACCTGCCGCCGGAGCACCTGTTCTCCCGCCGCGCCGACTTCCTCACCTTCGGTATGCTCGGCCAGCTCGACAGCACCAACAACTGGCATCTGATCGCCCGGGAATGGCTCTACGACGAGCCGCCGGTCACCGAACTCGGTCTGGCCCACCGTGAGTGGCTCACCACCCATCCGCCGAAACCGGCGAAGAAGCCGCGTGCCCGCAAGGCAGGCACTCGATGAAAGGCGCGTCATGCCGCAGCACCGTGAGTTCGACCTGATCCTGTTCGGCGCGACAGGTTTCGTCGGCAAACTCACCGCCGAATACCTGCTCACCGCCGCGCCCGAGGGCGCCAAGATCGCCCTGGCGGGCCGGTCGGCCGACAAGCTGGCCGCTGTGCGCGCCGAGCTGGGTCCCGCCGCGGCGAAGTGGGAACTGGTGGTGGCCGATTCGACCGACCCCGCCTCGCTCGCCGCGATGGCCGAGCGGACCAAGGTCGTGGTCACCACGGTCGGCCCGTACCTGCGTTACGGCATGCCGCTGCTCGGCGCGTGCGCCGCCGCGGGCACCCACTACGCCGACCTCACCGGTGAGCCGCTGTTCATCCACGACGCCATCGAGCAGTTCGAGCAGATCGCTGTCGACTCCGGCGCCAAGATCGTCAATTCCTGTGGCTACGACTCGATTCCGTCGGACCTGAGCGTCTACGAGCTCTACCGCGCCACCGTCGCCGACGACACCGGCGAGCTCGAGGACACCACCCTGGTTGCCTACCTCAAGGGCGGCGCGAGCGGCGGCACCATCGATTCGGGGCGGGCCATGTGGGAGGACGTCGCCGCCGATTCCACTCGCGTCAAGATCCTGACCCACCCGTACTCGCTGAGCCCGGACCGCACGATGGAGCCCGATGTGGGCCGCCAGTCCGATCAGGCGCTGGCCCGCGCCAACACCATCGATCCCAGCCTCGACGGCTGGGTAACCACCTTCGTCATGGCCTCGCACAACACCAAGGTCGTGCGCCGCACCAACGGCCTGCTCGGCTGGGCCTACGGCAAGCAGTTCCGCTACCGCGAGGTGATGAACGCGGGCAATTCGGCCGCCGCGCCGCTGGTCGCCGCCGGCATCGCGGGCGGCATCGTGGCCGGTATGGCCTCGGGCGCCGTGCTCTCGCGCGTCTCGCTCGGCCGCAAGCTGCTCGACCGGATCCTGCCCAAGCCGGGCACCGGCCCCAGCGAAAAGGCCCGCCTCAGTGGCTGGTTCACCATGAAGACCTTCGCGCGCACCAGCTCCGGCGCCAAGTACCAGGCCACCTTCTCCGGCACCGGCGACCCCGGCTACCAGGCCACCGCCGTCCTGCTCGGCCAAAGCGGCCTCTGCCTGGCCTTCGACGAACTCCCCCAGCGCGCAGGCATTCTCACCCCCGCCTCGGCCATGGGCGAAGCGCTCACCGCCCGGCTGCGCGACGCGGGCATGACGATCGAGGTCGCACGGCGGTGAACCTAGCCCGCAAGACCATGAACGCGCCTGCCTTGGCCGCGGTGTACGAGCACGCGTGGCGGCCGACGCTGTTCTATCTGGCCAGCGGACGCACCACCGGCAGCGACCGCCGCGAAGCCGTCGACACCCTGCGGCTCAGCGGCAGCAAGAAGGTGCTCGATCTCGCCTGCGGGCCAGGCAATTTCACCAAGTACCTGAGCGAATTCCTCGCCGGCGACGGCTTCGTCACCGGCCTGGACTACTCCGAACCGATGCTGGCCAGGGCCGCGGCCGACAACGCGGGCCCTCGGGTCGGCTATGTCCGCGGCGACGCGCGCACGCTGCCGTTCGCCGACGGAACCTTCGACGCCGTCTGCTGTTTCGGCGCGCTGTACCTGATCCCCGATCCGATCGCGGCCACCCGCGAGATGATCCGGGTACTCGCGCCGGGCGGCCGCATCGCGATCACCACCAGCTACCGCGAGGACAACCTGTTCGGCCGGGCCAGCACCATGGCCGCGGGCCTGAGCGGGCTGCGGCTGTTCGACCGCGACACCTTCCCGACACTGTTCGCCGAGGCGGGGCTGGTCGAAATCGACCAGCGGGTGCGCCGTTTCATGCAGTACGTCGACGCCACCCGTCCCGCCTGATCGGTCAGGGCGCGCAGGCCCGATTGCGTCGAGCTTGCCGGTCGATCGCACGCACTAGTGGTAGGCATGGGAAATGGCGAAGAACTGGGCACAACCCGTCACCACCGCGCTGCGCGCCGATGGTCAGCGCATCGCCGGGCTCGACACGTCGAGTACACCCGGTTTCGCCGGTGACAAGCAGCAGGGCAAGACGCTGCTGAGCGAGCGTGGCGTCGTCCTGTCGGACCTGCAGGAGCGGCTGTTCGCCAACGGCCGCACCGGTGACAAGCGCAGCGTGCTGCTGGTGTTGCAGGGCATGGACACCGCGGGCAAGGGCGGTATCGTGCGCCACGTCATCGGTTCGGTCGACCCACAGGGCGTCGACCACGCCTCCTTCGGCGTGCCGACCGAGGAGGAGAAGCGGCACGACTTCCTCTGGCGCATCCGCAAGCGGCTGCCCGTCCCCGGCCAGCTCGGTGTCTTCGACCGCTCCCACTACGAGGACGTGCTGGTGGCCAGGGTCCACGAACTCGTGCCGCGCGCGGAGTGGGAGCAGCGCTACGGCCAGATCAACGCCTTCGAACGTGAGGTCGCCGACGCGGGCACCACGATCGTGAAGGTGGCCATGTTCATCTCCCTCGACGAGCAGAAGCGCAGGCTGCGCGAACGCCTCGAGCGTGCCGACAAGTACTGGAAATTCAGCCCCGCCGACATCACCGAACGCGGCTACTGGCCCGAATATCAGAAGGCTTACCAGGCTGTTCTCGAACGCACCAACACCGACTACGCGCCCTGGTACATCCTGCCCGCCGACAACAAGTGGTATGCGCGCCTGGCTGTCACCGAACTGCTGATCGACGCCCTGACCGGGCTCGGGCTGGATTGGCCGCCCGCTGATTTCGACATCGCCGAGCAACTGCGCCGGCTCGACGCGTCCTGACATCGATCGTTGAACAAACTCTCAGGTTCGGCCGCAATGATGTGCTCCGTGGGGAGACAACCAACGAAAGGCGTGTGACGACGGTGAGCACGGGCAAGCAGAATCCGCTGGCGGCGGCAGAGGCGGCCGACAAGCGGCGCAAGCTGGCGATCCAGATCGGTGTCGCCGGCGTCCTGGTCGCCCTGATCGCGGCGATCGGCATCAGCATCGCCGTGAATCGGTCGGACTCCGACACCGACTCCTCCGCCACCGCCGCACAGCTGCCCGCGGTCGGGGGTTCGATCTCGGAGAACGGCTCGGTGGTGATCGGCAACCCGGACGCGAAGGTGAAGGTCCGCGTGGTCGCCGACCTGCAGTGCCCGGCCTGCCAGCAGTTCGAGGCCGCCAATGCCGCGGCGCTGGCCGACGCGGCGGCCGACGGAACGGCTGTCATCGAGTACCAGATCATCTCGTTCCTGGACAAGGCCTCCACCAACCAGTACTCCTCGCGCGCGGCCAACGCCTCGTTCTGTGTCGCGAAGTCGGACACGAGCAAGTACCAGGGCTGGCTGCAGACGATGTTCGAGAAGCAGCCCGCCGAGGGCGGCGCCGGCCTGAGCAACGCCGAGCTCGTCCAGATCGCCGTCGACGCCGGCTACACCGATCCGGCAGTGGCCACCTGCATCAACGACAAGCCCTACAACGACGCCATCAACCAGCTCACCGAAGCCGCGTTCGCCTCGGGTGTGAAGGGGACCCCGTCGGTGTACGTCAACGGTCAGCCGCAGCAGTCGAAGGATGTCCTGTACGCCGAGAACGGCCTGGCGTCCGTGATCGCCGACGCGGCCAAGTGATCACCACGCCCGCCCGCTCGGCGTGGCTGCTGCTGATCGCCGGGCTGGCGGGCTGGCTGGCGTCGTTCACGCTCACCGTGGAACGGTTCAAGCTGTTCGTCGACCCGGACTACGTCACCTCCTGCAGCATCAACTCGGTGCTGTCGTGCGGGTCGATCATGCAGACCGATCAGGCCTCGGTGTTCGGCTTCCCGAATCCGCTGTTCGGCATCGTCGGGTTCTCGGTGGTCGTCACGCTCGCCGTGCTCTCGGTGGTCGGCGTCGGCTTCCCGCGCTGGATCTGGGGCGGGCTGTGGCTCGGCACCGTCCTCGGTGTCGCCGCGATCTGCTGGCTGATCTTCCAGAGTCTGTACCGGATCAACGCGCTGTGCCCGTACTGCATGGTGGTGTGGGTCGTGGTGCCGGTGCTGTTCGCGGTCACCACGCAGGAGACCTGGGGCGGGTCGCGCGGTCCGATGGGGATCCTCGCCGAATGGCGGTGGACGCTGGTCGTGGTCTTTTACGCGGTGGTGCTGCTGCTGGTCTTCCTGAAGTTCCAGGACTACTGGCTGAGCCTGGTCTAGCTAGGGCGTTCCCTTCGCCAGCACCACCTCGACCGTGCGGGTCGTTCCGTCGGGCGCGGTGACGTCGAGCCGGATCAGATCGGCCGGTTTGCGCGCATTCACGGCGGCGCTCAGCGCGCGGGCGGTGGTGATCGGCTGCCCGTCGACGGCGGTGATGACATCACCGGTGGTGATCCCGGCGGAACGCGCAGGCTGCCCGTAGAAGGCCCAGTTCACCTGGGCGCCGGACGGTTTCGCGTCGACGATCTGCACCCCGAGCGTGGCCGTCGGCCCGATGTGCACGGTCTCGGTCGGCGTCCCCGAGCGGATCTGCGCCACGATCCGCAGGGCGGTATCGATCGGCACCGCGTAGCCGTTGGCCTGTTTCGGCTGGTATTCGGTGCCGGGCCGCTCCCCCGAGGCCGCCGTGATCACCCCGACGACGGCGCCGGTGCTGTCGGCCAGCGCGCCCCCGGACTGCCCGCCGACGACGGGCGCGGCGATCTGCACCATGCCACGCAACGACTTGCGGGTCAGGTCGGCGGAGTTCATCGCGACGATGCTCGCGTCGAGATCGGTAATCGGCCCGGCGACCGCGGTCGCTTCGCCGCCGTCGCCGCCCGCGTCGCCGATGGCGAGCACGTCCTGGCGGATCCGCAGCTCCGCGGAGGAGCCGAGGCGCGCCGTCGGCAGCCCCGATGCCCCGGCCAGCGACAGCAGCGCGATATCGGCGGTCGAGTCGTAGCCGAGCACGGTGGCCGGGTAGACCAGCCCGTTCCCGATATCGGTGACCTTCAGCTCGTCGGCGCCTTTGATCACGTGATGACTGGTGAGGATCTGCCCGTCTTCGGTGAGGACGATGCCCGACCCGGCGGCGCTGCTGCCGAACCGCGTCGCGTCGACCGCGATATTGACCAGCGCGGGCTCCACCTGCGCGGCGACCAGGACCGGGTCGAGCGGGATCGGCGGCGGTTGCTCCGCGACAGCGACGATCTCGCCCGCCGGTGGCTCCCAGGGAAACGCCAGCTCACCGCGATATCCGAGGAATGCGCACACGCCGATCAGCGCGACGACCAGCGTCGCAAACACCCGGCCAAGAGCGTGCACGCGCATGTCCTCTCTCGCGAGCCGACTACTCCATTGTGACCCGGATTCGAGCCAGACCGGGTATCGATCCGAACGCGCCGGTTGGCAAACGCCGCATGCGACGGTAGGCATAAGTCCATGAGCACCGCAGCCGCCTACGCCGTCCCCGCCCCCGACGGGTCCTTCGAGAAGGTCACGATCGAGCGCCGTGAACTCGGCCCCGACGACGTCCTGATCGACATCAAATACGCGGGCATCTGCCATTCCGACATCCACACCGCCCGCGACGAATGGGGCGGCACCAAGTACCCCTGCGTGCCCGGTCACGAGATCGCGGGCATCGTCGCGGCCACCGGCTCGGCGGTGCGCAAGTACAAGGTGGGCGATCGGGTCGGCGTCGGCTGCCTGGTGAACTCCTGCGGCAAGTGCGTGCCGTGTCTGGCGGGCGAGGAGCAGTACTGCGCCAAGGGCGCCACCTGGACCTACAACAACCCGGTCCCCGAAACCGCGCAGCCGGGTGGCTACACCATGGGTGGTTACGCCACCCAGATCGTGGTGACCGAGAGCTTCGTCGTCGCCATTCCCGACGGCATCGGCCTCGATGTCGCCGCGCCGCTGCTGTGCGCGGGCATCACCCTGTACTCGCCGCTGCGGCACTGGAACACCGGGCCAGGCAAGAAGGTCGCGATCATCGGCATGGGCGGACTCGGGCACGTCGGGGTGAAGATCGCGGCCGCCCTCGGCGCGGAGGTGACCGTGCTCAGCCAGTCGCTGCGCAAGCGCGACGACGGCCTGCGGATGGGCGCCGACCACTACTACGCCACCAGCGACAAGGAGACCTTCCGGCAGCTGCGCGGCTCGTTCGACCTGATCATCAACACCGTCTCCGCGAACCTGCCGATCGACAACTACCTGCGCCTGCTCGCTCTCGACGGCACCCTGGTCATCCTCGGCCTGCCCGATCAGCCGATGAGCGTCACCGGCCGCAACCTCGCCGCGTTCCGCCGCTCGCTGGCCGGTTCGATGATCGGCGGCGTCGCGCAGACCCAGGAGATGCTCAACTTCTGCGCGGCGCACGGCATCGGCGCGGAGATCGAGCTGATCTCGGCCGACGAGATCGATTCCGCCTACGAGCGGGTCATGGCCAGCGACGTGCAGTACCGCTTCGTCATCGACACCGCGACGATCTGAGCCGCGCGCCAGCGCGCGCGAATCCCGCCGTCCTCGGTACCGTGGGCCAGGTGGCTGCCGATGACGAATCGACCTCTGGCCCCGCCGCGGCGGTACCGGTCGCCGCGGCGGACATACTGCCGGTCGGCTGGTCGGTGCGCACCCCACCGCGCTGGCTGCCGCGGTCGCTGCTCTACGCGACGCTGGCCGTCGCCGGGCTGATCGCGGCGTTCTGGGTGCTCGGCAAGCTGCAAGGCCTGCTGACCATTCTGATGGTCTCGCTGTTCCTGGCCTTCGCGATCGAACCCGCCGTGAACTGGCTTGCCGCGCGCGGTGTTCGGCGCGGGGCGGGCACCGGTGTGGTGTTCGGCGGGCTGCTGCTCGTGGTCGTCGCGTTCGTGTGGACGCTGGGCGCGCTGCTGGTCAACCAGGTGACCATGCTGGTGAGCAACGCGCCGGACTACATCCAGGACGTGGTCGACTGGATCAACTCGACCTTCGACCAGGACCTGTCCGGCGACGACCTCACCAAGTACGCCTCGGAGTGGAGCTCGACGATCGAGGGCTATCTGGTCGGCCTGGCCGGAAACGTCTGGGGCATCGGCACTGTCGCGATCGGCGCGCTGTTCCAGCTGCTCGGCGTGCTGCTGTTCACGTACTATTTCGCCGCCGACGGACCGCGTTTCCGCACCTGGGTGTGCTCGTTTCTGCCGCCCAAACAGCAGAAGCACGTGCTGCGGGCGTGGGACATCGCGGTCGAGAAGACCGGCGGCTACATCTATTCGCGCGCGCTGCTCGCGCTGTGTTCCGCGCTCGCCCACTATGTCGCGCTGCGGCTGTTCGACGTGCCATCGGCGTTCGCGCTGGCGCTGTGGGTCGGCGTGGTCTCGCAGTTCATCCCGACCGTCGGCACCTATCTGGCCGGTGCGCTGCCGGTGCTGGTCGCGCTGGTGCACGACCCGATCTCGGCGTTGTGGATCCTGCTGTTCATCGTCGCCTACCAGCAGTTCGAGAACTACGTGCTGCAGCCGCGGATCACCGCGACCACCCTGGACATGCATCCGGCGGTGGCCTTCGGCGCGGTGATCGCGGGCGCGGCGCTGCTCGGGCCGACGGGTGCGCTGCTGGCCATCCCGGTCACCGCCACCCTGCAGGGCTTCGCAGGCGCCTATGTCCGGCGCTACGAGGTCACCGAGGAGGCCGAGGCGCCGACGGGGAAGAAGAAGCCCAAGCAGCCGCCCGCCGAACCGTCGAACGAGTAGGCGGCGCGATGGCCATCCTGCTGTCGCTCGTGTCCATGCTGTCGACCCTGTTCGGCGGATTCGTCGCCATGCGTATCGGCGACCGCAAGCACCTGGTGCTCGGCCTGGCCGCGGGTGTCCTGCTCGGACTGGTCGCCTTCGACCTGATTCCCGAGGCGCTGGAGCAGTCGACCGGCGAGGTGTACGGGGTACCGGTGGTGCTGATCGCCGCCGTGATCGGGTTCCTGAGCATCCACATCATCGAACGCGCCGTCGCCATCCACACCGGCCACGAGTCCGAATTCGGCGCCCACCACCACGGATTCGAGTCGGTCGGGCTGCTCGCCGCGGCCGGCCTCATCTTCCACAGCACCCTGGACGGTTTCGGTATCGGCCTGGGCTACCAGGCGGGCGCCGCGGTCGGCCTTTCGGTCGCGATCGCGGTGATCTGCCACGACTTCGCCGACGGCTTCAACACCTTCACCATCCCCACCCTCTACGGCAACGCCCGCAAACGCGCCCTCACCCTCCTCGGCCTTGACGCCATCGCCCCCGTCTTCGGCGCCATCCTCGGCACCCTCATCCACGTCCCCGAACAGTGGATCGGCCTCTACCTCGGCTACTTCGCCGGCTTCCTGCTCTACCTCGCCACCGCCGACATCCTCCCCGAAGCCCACGCCGAACACCCGTCCCGCCTCACCCTGCTGTGCACGGTCACCGGCGTCGGCGCGATGTTCGGCGTCGCCGCCCTCAGCCACTGAGCGGGCGCACCGGATTTCCGGTGCGCCCGTTGGTCGGCTCGCCTACTCCGCCGCGACAGCCGCTGCCTCGGCTTCGGCGGCCAGTGTCCGGCGACGCACGCGACGCGCGGCCGCGACCATATTGCGCAGCGACGGCTCGAGCTGCCAGTAGTGGCGGGTCTTGAGACCGCCGTCCGGGTTGGCCCAGAGCCGTTGCGGCGTCACGGCTTCGGCGGCCTGGGTGAGCAGCTCGTCGAGCTCGTCGATGTCCGGGATCCGCGCCGAGCGGCTCTCGTACACGCCGGGGCCGACGCCGTGGCTGAGGCCGTGGCCGGTGGCGACGTCCTCGGTCAGCGCCTGCATGACCCATTCGATCGAGCGGGTCGCCACGATCGCGGTGACGTCGGCGTCGAGCTGCTCGATCGCGTCGACCACCTCGGTGCGGCCGGAATAGCCGATGTGGGTGTGGATCTGGGTGTCGGCCCGCACGCCGGAGGTGGCCAGCTTGAACGCGCCGACCGCCCAGCGCAGGTACTCCTCGCGCCCCATCGGACGCGCGGGCAGCAGCTCGCGGATGGCGGGCTCGTCGACCTGGATGATCGCGATGCCCGCCTTCTCCAGGTCGACGACCTCGTCGCGGATGGCCAGCGCCACCTGGTCGGCGGTCTCGTAGAGCGGCTGGTCCTGGCGCACGAACGAGCGGGCCAGCATGGTGACCGGTCCGGTGACCATGCCCTTGACCGGCTTGTCGGTCAGCGACTGCGCGTAGGTGGTCCAGTCGACCGACATCGGCGCCGGCCGCGACACGTCGCCGTAGATGATCGGCGGACGCACACACCGCGACCCGTAGACCTGCACCCAGCCGAAGCGGGTGGTGGCGAAACCGTCGAGCTGCTCGGCGAAGAACTGGATCATGTCGTTGCGCTCGTGCTCGCCGTGCACGAAGACGTCGAGACCGATGTCCTCCTGCAGCCGGATCGTCGCCTCGATCTCGGCCTCGACCTGCTTGCGGTAGTCCTGCTCGGACAGCCTGCCCTGGGCCACCTCGTGGCGGGCCTGGCGCAGCCGCACGCTCTGCGGGAACGAGCCGAGCGTCGTCGCGGGCACCACCGGCAGGTTCAGCCGTTCCTGCTGGGCGGCACGGCGCTCGACGTAGGGTTCGCGCTCGCGCATGTCCGCGGTCACCGCGTACACCCGCTGGCGCACCGCGTGCTTCTGCTTGAAGTGCACCTCGGTGGGCCGCTTGCGCCAGTGATCCGACGGGCCCTCGGTGAGCGCCTTGGCCAGCGAGACCACCTCGCCCACCTTCTGCTTGGCGAAGGCGAGCCGGTCGGCCACGTTGCCGTCGATGTCGTACTCGGCGAGCACGTCGTAGGGCACGTGCAGCAGCGTGGTGCCGGTGGACACGACCAGGTCGGGGCAGACCTCGGCGATCGAGTTCAGGTAGTTCAACGTGACGAAACGATCGGCCCGCCAGACATTGGTGCCGCTGATGACACCGGCGTAGATCCGCTTGCGCTTGATCCCGGGGATCGCGGCCAGCTCCTCCGGCGTCATCCGGTAGGCGGACAGGTCGAGCCCGATGGCCTCGACATTGGTCGCGGCCAGGATGCGTAGCGCCTCACCGAAATCGCCGTACTGTCCGGTGACCAGGATGCGCGGGCGCAGCGGCGCCTTGGACAGCCGCTGGTAGGCCTTCTCGAACGCGGCCAGCTCGGCGGGCGAGCGCTCGCCGGTGAAGCACGGCTCGTCGAGCTGCACGCAGGTCGAGCCGCGCTTGGCGAGGATCTCGAACAGCTCCTCATAGAACGGCAGCAGCTTGTCGAGCAGGCTCAGCGTGTCGAACTCCGCCTCGCCGGGCACGTGCCCCGCCTTCGACAGCAGCAGCAGCGACACCGGGCCGAGCACGACAGGGCGCAGTTCGATCCCGCGCTCGATCGCCCGGTCCCACTCGTCGAGCAGGGCCTCGGGATGCAGCGAGAACGTGGTGTCGGCGTCGAGTTCGGGCTGGCGGTAGTGGTAGTTGGAGCCGAACAGGCGCACCAGCTCGAGCGGCGGCAGGTCGGGATTGCCGCGCGCCATCAGGAAGTAGAAGTCCAGGGGGTGCATGCCCTCCTGGTACTCGGAGAACCGCGACGGCACCGCGCCGAACAGCAGCGCGTTGTCGAGGATGTGGTCGTAGAAGGAGAAGGTGTTGCCCGGCACCTGCGTGAGTCCGGTCGCGGCCAGCTCGTTGAACTGGCGCTCCTGGATGTCGCGGCCTACCGCGAGCAGTTCGTCGCGCTCCAGCGATCCGCGCCAATACGACTCGAGCGCACGCTTGAGCTCGCGGTGCGGACCGATCCTCGGATATCCGAGAACGCTCGACCCGAATCCATCGGTGACGTTGACCATGACCGGGATACTCCCTTTCGATCACCTGCGCGGTCTCCCCGGGCGACGCCGGCTCCCACGCATTGCTGCGCTCGACATATCACCGGGCCGCGCGAGCGCGTCCGGCTACAGCAGCTTAGGCCGCGAACGCGGCCCTTCGCCGTTCCCCCTGCAAACACCCCCGAAATGGCCGAAGGCCACCGTCATCGCTCAGTGGGTGATGACGGTGGCCTCCGGGGAGCAAACCCCTACTTGCCGTACTGGTAGAAGCCGGCGCCGGTCTTCTTACCCAGCAGGCCCGCCTCGACCATGCGCATCAGCAGCGGCGGAGCCGAGTACAGCGGCTCCTTGAACTCGGCGTACATCGAGTCCGCGATCGACTTGACGGTGTCGAGGCCGACGAGGTCGGTCAGCGCCAGCGGGCCCATCGGGTGGGCACAGCCGAGCACCATCGCCTTGTCGACGTCATCCTTGGTGGCGAAGCCCGACTCGACCATCCGGATGGCCGAGAGCAGGTACGGCACCAGCAGCGCGTTGACGACGAAGCCGGAGCGGTCGGCCGAACGCACGACCTGCTTGCCCAGGATGTCGGCGGCGAACTGCTCGGCGCGCTTGGCGACCGGCTCGCTGGTCTTGAGCGTGGTGACCAGCTCGACCAGCGGCAGCACCGGCACCGGGTTGAAGAAGTGCAGACCGACCACGCGCTCGGGGTTCGCCGTGGCGACCGCGATCTTCATGATCGGGATGGAGGAGGTGTTGGAGGCGAGCACGGCGTCGGGGTCGGTGACGACCTTGTCCAGCTCGCTGAAGATGGCCGTCTTGACCTCTTCGTTCTCGACAACGGCCTCCACGACCAGCTGACGGTCGGCGAAGTCGCCGAGATCGGAGGTGAAGCGCAGCCGCCAGGCCGCCTGCTCCCGCTCGCGCTCGGTGATCTTGCCGCTGCTCACGCCACGGTCCAGCGAGCGCAGGATCCGAGCGCGGCCCGCGGCGGCGAGTTCGCGACTGGTCTCGTAGACGAGGACGTCGACGTGCGCGCGTGCGCACACCTCGGCGATGCCAGCGCCCATCTGTCCCGCGCCGATAATCCCGACGCGCTGAATCTTCTCGCTGCTGCTCACGTCCCGCTCCTGCTGTGTGTCTGGCTGTGGGGTGGCTGGGGTGGTCATGTCGACCAAGCTATAGGGATGCCCTCCCACGCCGGGGCTGTTCGGCGTGGGAGGGCGTGCTGGACGCGGAGCGTCCGTACACCCCTACCGGAGTAGAGGAATGGTGTTGCTACTTAAAGCAACCCCGTGCGGATCAGTGGAACTGACCCTCTTCGGTGGAGCCCTTCAGGGCAGCCGTCGAGGTGTTCGGGTCCACGGTGGTGGCGATGGTGTCGAAGTAGCCGGCACCGACCTCACGCTGGTGCTTCACGGCGGTGAAGCCACGCTCGGCGGCAGCCTGGAACTCGCGCTCCTGCAGGTCGACGAACGAGGTCATGCCGTTGCGGGCGTAGCCGTGCGCCAGGTCGAACATGCCGTAGTTCAGCGAGTGGAAGCCGGCCAGGGTGATGAACTGGAACTTGAAGCCCATCGCGCCGAGCTCACGCTGGAACTTCGCGATGGTCGCGTCGTCCAGGTGCGCCTTCCAGTTGAACGAAGGCGAGCAGTTGTAGGACAGCAGCTGGTCCGGGAACTCCGACTTGACGGCCTCGGCGAACTTGCGCGCGACCTCGAGGTCCGGGACGCCGGTCTCCATCCAGATGAGGTCGGCGTAGGGGGCGTAGGCCTTGGCACGCGCGATGCAGGGCTCGATGCCGTTCTTCACACCGAAGAAGCCCTCGGCGGTACGGGTGCCGTCCAGGAACTCACGGTCGCGCTCGTCCACGTCGGTGGTGAGCAGGGTGGCGGCCTCGGCGTCGGTGCGGGCGATGATCACCGACGGCACGTCGGCGACGTCGGCCGCGAGACGCGCGGAGGTCAGGGTGCGAATGTGCTGCTGGGTCGGGATCAGCACCTTGCCACCGAGGTGGCCGCACTTCTTCTCCGAGGCCAGCTGGTCCTCCCAGTGGACACCGGCGGCACCAGCGGCGATCATCGCCTTCTGCAGCTCGTAGGCGTTCAGCGCGCCACCGAAGCCGGCCTCGGCGTCGGCCACGATCGGGGCCAGCCAGTTGGCGACCGAGGTGTCACCCTCGACCTTGGCGATCTCGTCGGCGCGCAGCAGCGCGTTGTTGATGCGACGGACCACCGACGGGACCGAGTTCGCCGGGTACAGCGACTGGTCGGGGTAGGTGTGGCCGGACAGGTTCGCGTCACCGGCGACCTGCCAACCCGACAGGTAGATGGCCTTCAGGCCGGCGCGAACCTGCTGCACGGCCTGGTTGCCGGTGAGGGCGCCGAGGGAGTTGATGTAGTCCTCGTTGTTCACGAGGTCCCACAGGATCTCCGCACCGCGGCGGGCGAGGGTGTGCTCCTCGACAACGTTGCCCTGCAGGGCGACGACCTGCTCGGCGGTGTAGTTGCGGGTGATGCCCTTCCAGCGCGGGTTGGTGTCCCAATCCTGCTGGATCTCCGCAGCGGTCTTCGGGGTGCCGACAGTCGACATCTCTGACTCCACTTCCTCGGTGTGGTCGGTGCTCCGGCGATCCGATCCTGAAACAACCGGCGGCTGAACGCTTTCGGTTGCACGATTCGTACTGCTGGAGCAATTTGCAGGCTTGCTAGGACTAGCTAGGGCCCAAGGGGTGTACTTCCACACGATGGCACACCAGGAAATAGCCGTCTACCTGTTGCTTATGTGAATCTCAGCTAGGTTTGCCGCCGCGTTTGCTAACTTTGCGAAATTTGCGGGTTGATTGCAAGCACCGAGCCTACCGACGGGTAGCGCTGACCAGGAGTTTTAGCATAACGCCCGTACTGTTAGCGCTCGCCCGCCGGGTGCGACCCGACACGCCCAAGCCTGCCACCCTGTGACCTGTTTCACACACCACGCCGGGCGGGAATGGTGTGCGTGTCGTCACTGGCCCGGCACCTCGGATCGCGTCCTGGACACTCGTCCGCGAAGACGACAAGGTGACCCCATGAGGATTTCCAAGATCGCGGCGACATCGCTGGCAGTGGTCGCGGCGACGGCCGCGGTGAGTCTGGTTCCGGCGGCCGCGGGCGCGCAGCCCGGCGCGGCGGGCACGGTCGTCGGCGTCGAGGCGCTGTCCGCCGCGGCGACACTGCCCGCCTCGGCGCGCGCCGAGCGACTGATCTACCGGTCGACCACCACGGGCGACCAGCCGACCACCACGAGCGCCGCCGTGTACTTCCCGGCAGGCGCGGCCCCGGCGGGCGGCTGGCCGGTGATCGCGTGGGCGCACGGCACGGTCGGCCTCGGCGACGACTGCGCGTACAGCGTGGCCGGACCCGCAGCGGTCGAGCGCGACTGGGCCTACCTCGGCACCTGGCTGAACCAGGGCTACGCGGTCGTCGCCGCCGATTACGCGGGCCTCGGCGGCCCTGGCGAGCATCCGTACCTGAACGGCATCGTGGAAGCGCACAACGTGGTCGACGCCGTCCACGCGGCCACCGCGCAGTACCCGGACCTGTCGAACAAGTGGGCCGTGGTCGGCCAGTCCCAGGGCGGCGGCGCCGCGGTGTTCACCGCCCGCTACGCCACCGAATTCGGCGGCCCCACCCTCGACTACCGCGGCGCCGTCGGCACCGGCGTCCCCGCCTACATCGAGGACGTCATCCAGCTACTCGGCCCCGGCATGCCACCGATCGCACTGAGCTCCCACCTGTCGGCCTACGTGCTCTACATCCTCAACGGCCTGCGCACCACCTTCCCCGACCTCGACATCGACGGCCTGCTCACCGACTCGGGCCGCGACTGGATCGAGCGCGCCAAGACCGCCTGCATCGGCCCGCTCGGCGACGAACTAGCCGCCGCCAAGCCCAGCCTCGGCAGCATGTTCACCCGCCCCCTGTCCTCGATCCCCGACCTGCACGGCCTGCTCGCGCGCTACATGGGCCTGCCGGAATCCGGCTACGACCGCCCTCTGTTCCTCGGCCAGGGCCTCCGCGACACCGATGTCGTCACCCCCGCGACACTCCGCTTCGCCGCGGTCCTCGAAGCCAACCACCAGCCGGTCACCATCCGCACCTACCCCACCGACCACGACGGCACCGTCAACGCCTCCCTCACCGACTCCCTCCCCTTCGTCGCCGAACTGTTCGCCTGATCCTCCGGACCGGCAGAGCGCCCTTCCACGAATCTGTGATCAGACTTCCGAACTCGTCGGCGGCTCGAAGCTCGCCAGCATCTGTTCGAGCGCGGCCTGATCGGGCCCGACGAACGGATCGGTGGACGGCGCCGTGGCCAGCATCTCCACATACTCCGGCGTACGTCCCTCGGCAGGCGGGAGGTGTGTGCTGAGGATCCGCTGCGGGTCCATGGCGCGGAACTCCGAGACGGTGGCGAGGAACTTGCCCTCGTCCACGATGCGCACCCACGGGCTGTCCACCGCCGCCCAGAGGTGCTGCGCCGCGCGCACCGCAGCGCCCGGTGCGTAGCCCACGTCGTCGGCGGTCGCGAGTTCGGCGCTGGGCATCGGCGCGCCGAAGCAGTCCGAGGAGAAGCACGAGTTACTGCTCTCGTCGTAGAACCCGACCGTGCTCGGATTGTCGAACAGCGGTGGGCGAAACGCGGTGAGACGCCGATCGCCGACGTCGAGGGATTGCCCCGGGTTCAGCAGGAACACGCGGTTGAGCGGGACCGGCCGCGCGCACGACATGATGCCGACCGCGAGGAAGGTCGTGACCAGCCGCGCGTTCGGCGCGGCGTCGAGCAGGTCGAACAGCGATCCGGTGTGGTCACGATCGGGGTGCGTGAGCCAAATCCATTTCACGTCCGCGGGGTCGACCACCGAGGACAGCGCCTCGATGAATCCGCGACCGGGCAGGCTGAGCCCGGTATCGACGACGACCGGCTCCGCCGCATGCAGAACATAGGCGTTCACCGGCAGGTGGCCGATACCCGGAACTTCCAGCTCGTCGGCAAGAGCGGTGATGTCGCGCTCGATTCGATTGATTCGCATACACGACGCTA
The DNA here is from genome assembly GCF_042728775.1 of Nocardia sp. NPDC060259. Classification (NCBI taxonomy): domain Bacteria; kingdom Bacillati; phylum Actinomycetota; class Actinomycetes; order Mycobacteriales; family Nocardiaceae; genus Nocardia; species Nocardia sp. NPDC060259. The sequence goes on along the minus strand of NZ_JBHXAY010000005.1, from coordinate 137,037 downwards.
GGACTTTCCCGGCGTGCCCGGCATCCCACAAACCTGGTATTTCCGCCTCCTATCCGGCAGATCACCAGATGGCCCCGACTCAGCGGCGCGCGGTCGTCGGTGCCGGGTTGTCCGCATCCCATTCCCGCCTGGCAGACGCGATGGTGTCGGCGTTTTCCCTGGTCCAGTCGATCACCCGGGTTCCCATCTCGACCAGTCCGCGGCCGAGGTCGGTGATCGTGTAGTCCACCTGGGGTGGGATGGTCGGGTGGGCGGTGCGTTCGACGAAGCCGTCGCGGCACAGGCGTTTGGTGGTGAAGGTGAGCATGCGCTGGGAGATGCCGGGGATCGCGCGCTGGAGTTCGCCGAAACGCCGCGTTCCCTTGGACAATTCGACCAGGATCAGGATGGTCCATTTGTCGCCGAGGCGATCCAGTAGTTCGCGGACACCACAGTCGTCGTCACCGCAGGGACCCTGCTGCGCCGTCTCGGCGTCGTGCACCGAGGCACGCGCCAGGGCGATCTCGTTCTGCATCCCTCCATCATGCCCGCACCGAATAGCTTTCGCAGACAGTCGATTCACCGCGGATCAGGCCGGCACCCCCGCGGCATCGAGTAGCGCATGTTCCACGGAGAAGGGTGCGCGGCCGATCAGATCCGCCAGATCGGAGGTGTCGTTGTCCAGGTGCCCGGCCCGGATACCGGACACGATCGAGAGCACGTGCCCGACCTGATAGGCGGGTAATCCCAGCTCGGCCAGTTCGGCCCGCACATCGGCCAGCGACACGTCCCGGCGCTCGATCTCCCGACCGGTGGCACCGGCGACCATAATGGCTATCTCGACAGCCCCGACCGGCTCGACCCCGCCCAGGTCGTAGCTGCGATTCCGGTGCCTGCTCGGAACCCCCCGTCGCGCGGCGCGTTCCACCTCATCGGCCACGACAACCGCCGCGGCGGCGAGGTCGGCCCGCGCGACCGGCCGCACTCTGCCTTCGCCCCAAGCGCTCGCCACGACCCCCTGCGTCGCGGCGCGCATCACTTCGAGGGCGAACAGCTCGGCGTACAGGCCGTTCCGCAGGATGGTGTACCCGAATTGCGCTGTACTCAACAGATGTTCGGTATAGCGATGCGCGGTGGCCAGGCTCAGGTGATCACCGCCGCCGAACAGGCTGGTGTAGATCACGTGTGCCACACCGCTGCGCCCGGCCGCCTCGATCGCGGCCCGATGCCGCGCCATGACGACATCGTCCTCACCGAACCCAGCCGAGACCAGCACCAGCGTCCGAACCCCGTCGAATCCTCCCACCAGACTCGACGGATCATCGAAATCGACGCGCCGCGCCGGAACCGTCAACGACTCGGGCGCACGCGACCCCGCCGTGACCTCCGCCCCCGTCGCGACCAGTCCGTCGAAGATCAGCCTTCCGAGCTGACCGCCCACCCCGGTAACCAAGATCAAAACTGCCTCCTCATCCAGCCGGCCGCCTAGGCCGTTCGAGCGCCCATCCCGCCGGGGAACCGGCTGTTCAGGACGCCTCGATCTTGGCCGCACCGCCGACCACCGCACCAGAAGGCACATTCGTGATCCCCACGCACACCGATGTATCCGACGACGTCCCCGCACCGCGAGCAACCGGCATGGTGACGCAGCTCACTCACGCCTTCGGCGGGTGCACCTCCCGCCAGTGCTCGGCGATGTCGATGCGCCGGGCAACCCATACCCCGTCGTGCGTCTGCACGTGATCGAGGAAGCGTTCCAGGGCCGCGGTACGGGCCGGACGACCCGCGAGGCGGCAGTGCAGACCGATCGACAGCATCTTCGGACTGCCCTCGGCCCCTTCGCGATACAGCACGTCGAAGGCGTCGCGCAGGTGGGCGAAGAACTGCTCGCCGCTGGGGAAGCCGGCCGGGGAGGCGAAGCGCATGTCGTTGGTGTCGAGGGTGTAGGGGACGACCAGGTGATCGTGGCCGTCGACCTCGGTCCAGTACGGGAGGTCGTCGGCGTAGGAGTCGGAGTCGTAGACGAAGCCGCCGTGCTCGACTACCAGCTCGCGGGTGTTCGGCGAGTCGCGGCCGGTGTACCAGCCGAGCGGGGCCGCGCCGGTCAGCTCGGTGAGGATGCGCACCGCTTCGGCCATGTCGGCGCGTTCGGTGTCGCGGTCGACGAGCTGATACGACGTCCACCGCAACCCATGGCAGGCGATCTCGTGGCCGAGCTCCCGAAAGGCCGCCACCGCTTCGGGATTGCGCTGCATGGCGCGCGCCACCGCGAAGACGGTGAGCGGGAGGTCACGCCGTTCGAAGGCACGCAGGACCCGCCACAGGCCTGCCCTCGAGCCGTATTCGTACACCGATTCCATGCTCATGTGCCGGTTCGGGAAGGCCTCGGCCGGAGTCATCTCGGACAGGAACGTCTCCGAGTGCGGCGAACCGTCGAGGACGTTGTTCTCCCCGCCCTCTTCGTAATTCAGCACGAACTGCACCGCGATGCGCGCGTCGCCGGGCCACCGCGGGTCCGGCGGTGTCGGCCCGTAGCCGACGAAGTCGCGGACCTCGCTCATCCGCCCAGCTCGCCGTACAGACGGAGCCGGGCGAGCCCGCCGTCGGGGTAGATATCGAGCCGCACCTCCTCGACGGAGGCGGCCGCGGGTGTGAGGGCGAACCGGTGCCTGGTGTCGGGCAGCAGGTCCGTGCGCGGCAGCAGCTCGACTTCGGTTCCGTCGGTGGTGAATCCGGTGAGCGAGGCGGCGCCGGGACTGTTGCCGAGGAAGCAGGAGGTGTCGATCTCGGCGAGCCGGATCGCACCCGGGCCCGCCAATTTGATGCGCACCCAGTCGTTTCCGTCGTCGCGGCGGCGGGCCGTCTCCCAGCCGTCGCCCATGACGCGGGCGAGGCCGGGGTAGAGCAGCTGGTTGGGCGAGCTGTAGAAGCGATTCGAGCAGTCGAGTACCAGCGCGCCGTTGTCCAGCGCGGCCAGGTCGAGCGGGCCGAGACCGAGCAGCGCCGGGTCGGGCCTGCCCTCGCCGTGCACCCGCAGGCGGGCGACGCCACCGTCGGGATGCATGGTGAGTTTCACGTGGGTCCAGCGGTTTTCGTCGTCGACGGTGAACGGGTTGCGGCTGTCACCGCCCACCTTCACCCGGTCGAGCAGGGCCACCCAGTCGGTGCGCGCGGCGATCTCGTCGGCGGCCGGATAGCCGTCGACCGCCAGTGCCGACAGCGACACCTCCGGCGGATAGTTTCCCTTGAACCAGGCGGTATCCACCACGACACCGCGGATCACCCCGGGTACACCGAGCCGCACAATCGCGCTGTCGTCACCGGGTTTGCCGCGGTGCCTGCGTGTTTCCCACCCGTCGTAGACCTGGCCTTTGTGCCCGAACGTCGACGGCTGGTATTCGGCCGGACCCGGGTTGACCAGGTTCTCCTTCTCCGCGAAGAACTCGTCGTTCGCCCAGATCACCGATCCGCCGAGCGGCCGCACCGCCAGATCGGGTAGGAGCGTGAAGTCTTCGCTGCCCTGGTGTTCGCTCACCGTGCCTCCTGTTTCTGATCCTGCGGTGGTGTGCGGCGAGCGGCCAACGCCTCGAGCGACGGCACCGTGAGTTCCGGTGCGCGGGCGCGCAATTGCTCCTCGGTGATCGCGCCGCAGCGCAGCCCACGCAGGACTGTCGTCGACAACGCCTCCGCCGTCGCCGGTTCGTCGACGACACCACCGGAACGCCGGTCCAGGTAGGCCTGCAGGCGCGGAAGGGCGACGTCGGTGGCGGTGCGGAAGAAATCGTAGGTCGCCAGCCAGCGGGTGACGAGGTGACCGGGGTGCATGTCCCAGCCCTGGTAGTAGCCGCGGCGCAGCGCCCGCTCGACCAGGCGGTGGTGATTGCGGAACGCGCCTTCGGGGTCGTCGCCGGGGACGATCTGGGTGGACCCGTCGCAGATCCACACCCCGGTCTGCGCCGCGGCCACCTGCATCACCGCTTTGGCGTAGTCGGCCGCCGGGTGGTCGAGCGCCTGATCGGTGGCGGCGATGCCGCAGGCCGCGGTGTAGTCGTAGGTGCCGAAATGCAGCGCGCTGCAGCGTCCGTCGGCGAGAGCGATCATGCGGGCGATCGGCGCGCTGCCGTCGGGGGCGATGATCGCCTGCGGGCTCTCGATCTGCAGTTCGAAGCGCAGGGTCCGATCGGGCAGACCATTGCCACGCTCGATGCCGGAGCACAGGTCGACGATCGCCGAGACCTGATCGGCCGCTCTGATTTTCGGAACCGTGAACACGAAGCCCGGCAACACTCCGCCTGCTCCGTCGAGCACGAGCTCGAGCGTGCGGAGTGCGCGTCCGCGCTCGTTCGCGGCCAGCCCCTTGGTGCGGATGCCGAATGAGTCAGGGGCTCCTGGCTTTCCGGCCCAACCCGCCAGCGTCTTGCCCGCGGCGGTCGCCGCCGCGTCCTCCTCGTCGTCGGCGCGGAAGCCGTAGCCGTCCTCGAAGTCGATCCGCAGGTCCTGCACCGGCTGCTCGGTGAGCCTGCGCCGGACGGCGGGCAGTGCGTTGGTGACATCGAGGCCGACGAGGAAGTTGGCGTGCCGGTGCAGCAGGTCGAGCGCGGCGGCGCCCCAGTCGGCCGGTGTGTCGGCGGTGGCGCGGTCGGCGCCCACATAAGCGGTGTGTACCGGCTGGACCCGGTCACCCGCTCCCGGGTAGCGCGTCCGCAGCTCGGCGTCGACGGCGTCGAGCCTGGCCTCGATGCGGGCGCGGATGTGCTCGGGGAGATGGGCGTTCACCCGGCGGCTCCTTCCTTGATGGTCCGCCACACCCGGTCGGCGGTCATCGGTAGTCGGTCCGGTCGGGCGCCGACGGCGTCGCGGATCGCGTTCGCCAGGGCCGGTGCCACCGGGTTGTAGGGGGACTCACTCATCGATTTGGCACCCAGCGGGCCGAGCTCGTCACTGGTTTCGGCGAAATAGACCTCGGTGCGGGGCAGGTCCGCGAACTGCGGAATGTGATAGTGGCGCAGCGTCCTGGTGGTCACCACGCCGTGGTCGGTGCGCATGTCCTCGTAGAGCGCGGTGCCCAGCGCCTGGGCGACCCCGCCCTCCACCTGCCCGCGCAGCTGCACCGGGTTCAGCACCGTGCCCGCGTCCGCCACCTGGACCGATTGCAGAATCCGCACCTCACCGGTGCTCGGCCGGACCGCGACCCGGAAGGCGTGCACATTGAAACTTACCGAGCGTGGCGTCCCCGCGTGCGTGCCGTGCGCGAGGAGGTCACCGTCGGCGAGCAGCTGGGTAGCGGTGATCAGCTCCCCGCCGCAGCGCACGCCACCCGCTTCGAGCAGGCATTCGCGTTCGGGGTGCCCGCTGATCTCGGCGGCCCTGGCCAGCAGCATCGCGTGCAGTTCCAGCGCCGCCGCGTAGGAGGCCTTGCCCGCGACCACGATGCCGGTGGAACCGAAGGCGCCGGTGTCGTGACCGACGACGTCGGTGTCGGACTGGCGGATCCTGATCCGGTCGGCGGTGGTGGCGAGTGCGGTCGCGGTCAGCTGGGCGTGCACGGTGGTGGTGCCGTTGCCGAATTCGGCTGTGCCGACCCCGATCTCGTAGGAACCGTCGGCGAGCAGGCGCGCGGTGGCGTCGGCGCGGTGGCCGCGTGGTGGCACGGTGGCGATCATCGCGACGGCCATGCCCTCGCCGACCAGCCAGTCCGGGCTCGGCGCGGTGACGCCGTTGCCGCGGCGCAGCGCCCGCTGGGCGGTGTCGAGGCACTGGTCGAGGCCGTAGCTGCCGAAGGTCAGGTCGCCCTCGTCGACTTCGGCGCCGGTGAACCGGTCGCCGGGGACCACCACATTGCGGCGGCGGAATTCGAACGGATCGACCCCGAGTTCGCGGGCCAGCTCATCGATCGCGCACTCGACGGCGAAGATCACCTGCCCCAGCCCGTAGCCGCGGAACGCGCCGGAGGGAACGTTGTTGGTGTACACCGCTTGTGCGTCGACCCGCTTGTTCGGGCAGCGGTACACCGCCACCGATTCGCCGACGGAATGGAACAGCACGCCCGCGCTGTGATTGCCGTAGGCGCCCGCGTCGGCGAGGACGTCGACCGCGAGCGCGGTCAGGATGCCCGCCGCGTCGGCGGCCGCGGTCACCGCGACCCGCATCGGGTGACGGCAGGGAGCCGAGGTGAATTCGTCGGTGCGAGTGAACTCGTACTGCACCGGATGCCCGGTCCGCAGCACCGCCAGCGCGATCAGATCCTCGACCAGCATCTCCTGCTTCGCCCCGAACCCGCCGCCGACCCTGGCCGTGAACACCCGCACGCGGTCCCGATCGAGCCCGAACACATGACAGAGTTCGTCGCGCACCAGGAACGGCACCTGTGAACTCGTCCGGACGACGAGCCTGCCCGCGTCGTCGAGCCAGCCGATGCCACCGTGGGTCTCCAGATGGACATGCTGCACCCGCGGCGAATGCCACACCCCACGAACTACTTTCGCCGCCTGCTCGATTCCGCCATCGAAGTCACCTACCCCACCGTGGATCTCGGCAACGAGATTGCGCCTGCTGTCCGCGATGCGCGCCGAGTCCGGCTTGTCCGCGTGCAGCTTCGGGGCGTCGTCGGCCACTGCGGCTTCGGGTTCGAACACCGCGGGCAGCAGGTCATATTCGACGCGCAGCGCGCGCACGCCTGCCCGCGCGGCATCCAGCGTCTCTCCCACCACCGCGGCCACGCGTTGTCCAGCGAAGCGCACCGTCCGATCAAGGACGAACGTGTCGTCCGGATCGTCCTCCCGCAGCTCGTGCCGCGCCGTCGAGAACGCCGTCGCGGGCGAGTCCGCATGGGTCAGCACCAGCCGCACCCCCGGAACTGACTGCGCCGCAGCGGTATCGATGGACACGATGCGCGCGTGGGGATGCGGACTGGCGAGCACAGCCAGATGCCAGGGCGCACTCGGCGGCATCTGCTCCCCCGATCCCGGCACCACGTCGAACGTGAACGCCTCCCCGCCACGCACGATCCGCACCCCAGCCGGAGCCCCCACCCCATCCCCGATCTGCCCGGCACCGTACTTCTGTCGCGTCGCCCCATCGATCCGCGCCTCGACAGCCCGCACCGCCGAATCCCCGACCGTCGGTCCTTCACCAGCCGAAACGGTGGTGCGCTCGCCGCCGAGCTCGTGAGCTCCCTTCACATACGAACCGACCGCAGGCCCTGCGGCGACGACCTCCTCGCCGTCGTCGGGAAAGCCGGCCGAGGTCGACGACTCTCGCCCGTCAGGACCCGAAGGTGTTGCGGAAGAACGCTCTTGCGCTCCGACGGCCGACGCGTCCCGAGCCGACCTGTCCGCCCCTGATGGAGCTCCCTCCGCCTCGACTTCCTCCGCACCGACGGTCGATCGTCCCGTCCGCAGATCACCCGCCGGTGTGGGCACAGGTGCCGGTGTAGGCGCGGGAGCTTGCCGGGAAGTTGTGCACTGTGATGCACAGGACTCCAAGGCGTCGGCGATGGCGCGGTAGCCCGTGCAGCGGCACAGGTTTCCCTTCAGCAGCTCGGCGCGCTCGGCATCTGTGACGGGGGATGCCGACACTGGTGAGTCGCCGTCGGCAGTCCGCCCGGCCGACAGGCCCGTCGCTGTGACAACCATTCCCGCAGTGCAGAACCCACATTGGAACCCGGCATGCTCGACGAAGCTGCGCTGCACCGGGTTCGGGCCGTCGCCGCCACTCAGCCCGGCAGCCGTCGTCACATTGCGACCCTCGGCGCGGTAGGCGGGGATCAAGCAGGAGTGGACCGGATCGCCGTCGAGTAGGACCGAGCAGGCCCCACAATCGCCCGCGTCACAGCCTTTCTTGACCGCGAGTTCGCCCTGTTCGCGGAGCAGGGTACGCAGGCATTGGCCGGCGCGCGCGGTCACCTCGACCGCGCGGCCGTCGATGTTCAGCCTCATGAACCACCACCTGAGTTCACGCCGACTCCCTGAGCTCGGCGGCCACCTCGGCGGCCAGCAGCCCGGTCACGTGCGCGCGCCAGTCCGGCGCGCCGTGCGGGTCGTCGAACCACAGCTCCGGCTCGATCTCGGCCAGCGCCGCCGCGACGTCGAAATCAGCTGGCACGGTGTCGAAGTCGAGGACGATCGGGCGCACCGTCGCCACGGTCACGGTGATCGCGCACCGGCCGTCGGCGGTGCGCCTGCCCATCACCACCGCACCGGAACGGCCGAGCGGAGCCAGCGCGATCTTGCGAAAACTGGTGCGCGCCGACAAGCTCGATGCGGGAACCAGGAAGGACCGCACCACCGCACCGGTCGCAAGAACATTCTCACCAACGCCGGTGACGAAGTCGCGCAACGGAATCAGCCGCTCACCACCACCACGCGGCCAGATGACCACCGTCGCGTCCAGCGCGACCAGCGCACCGAGGACGGCGCCCGCGGGCAGCGAAAGGCAGACGTTCCCGCCGACCGTCGCCGTGCGCCAGATCTTGTGCGAGGCCAGCAGCGCCCGGCAGCCCTGCGCGAACAATGCGGTGCCGGGCCACTGCGGCCGCAGGACCGCCGACCCGAGTTCCCGGCCAGGCCTGGCGCCGGCCAGTTGCGCGAGCGTGCAGGTCGCGGCGATCTCGAGGCCGTCGCCGCGCTCCAGCAGGGGCGTCCAGCCGAGCGTGGTGATGTCGATCAGCCGGTCGAGGTGGTCGTGCGGTTCGGAGAACAGGAAGGTGCCGCCCGCCAGGACCGCGCTACCCGGGCCGACCTGTGCCAGGTCGGCCCGGTCGCGGGCGAGAACCACCTCCCGAACAGTGTCCAGATCCACGTTCACCTCGCTTGCCTCACCAGCCACAGTAGGGGCCTGGAGTTGCCACGATGTTGCGCGACACCCGCGCCGGATTGCGGGGCGGTTAACCCGGTGTTCGCCATCCAGTGTGCGCCGACCAGAACGAAACCGCAGTTCAGAACGCCAGCAGCGTGGCCTGTGCCTGGGCGGCATCGGCACCGACCGCGGCCTCGTCCACCGTCGTGACAACACCGTCACGCACGACTTCACGCCCGTTCACCAGCAGCGCGGCCAAGGGTGGCGCTGACCCGAGCACCAGAGCGACGACCGGATCGTCGATACCCGCGTGCGCGGGCGTATCCAGCCGCCACAGCGCCAGATCGGCCAGCTTGCCCGGCTCGATCGACCCGATCTCGGCGTCCCGCCCGAGCACCCGCGCCCCACCCATGGTCGCCAGTTCCAGCGCGGCACGCACGGTCATCGCCCGCGGCCCGCCGACCGCCCGCGCGTACAGCAGCGCGTTGCGCGGTTCCTCGATCATCGAGCTCGACTCGTTGCTGGCCGCGCCGTCGACACCGAGGCCGACCGGTACCCCGGCCGCCACCAGATCCGCGGTGCGCGCGATCCCCGCCCCGAGCCTGCCGTTGGACGTGGGACAGTGCGCGACGCCGGTCCCCGTCCGCGCCATCGCGGCGATCGCCGGATCGTCGAGGTGCACGGCATGGGCGAACCAGACGTCGGAACCCAGCCAGCCCAGCTGTTCCATGTACTGCGCTGGCGTGCACCCGAAGTTCTCCAGGCAGAAGTCCAGCTCGTCGTCGGTCTCGGCCAGATGGGTATGCAGGCGGACCCCGGCCGACCTGGCCAGCGCCGCGGACTCCCGCATGAGATCACCGGTCACCGAGAACGGCGAGCACGGCGCGAGCGCGATCCGCACCATCGCGTCGAAGGACGGGTCGTGCCACTGCTCGATCGCCGCGGCGCTCGCGGCGAGAATGTCGTCGATCGACTCCACCACCGCGTCGGGTGGCAGCCCACCGTTGCCCTCTCCCAGATCCATCGACCCCCGCGCCGGGTGGAACCGCAGCCCGACCGCCGCCGCCGCGCCGATCTCGGCCGCGAGCAGATCGCCGCCACCACGCGGGAAGACATAGTGATGGTCCGACGACGTGGTGCAGCCGCTGCGCGCCAGCGCGACCAGCGCACCGGTCGCCGCCACCCGCACCGACTTCTCATCGATCCGCGCCCATACCGGGTACAGCGTGGTCAGCCACTCGAACAGGGTGTTGTCGGCGGCCAGGCCGCGGGTGATCCACTGGTACAGGTGGTGATGGGTGTTCACCAGACCGGGCGTGAGCACGCAGCCGCGGCCGTCGATCCGCGTCACCTCGGGCCCGAACGCGGGCGGCTTGCCCGCGCCGACAGCATCGATCCGATTGCCCCGCACCGTGACCCAGCCGTCGCGGTATTCGGTACCCGCCGCGTCGACGGTCACCACCGCGCACCCGTCGATCACCAGATCGGTCACGGCAGCCATGCGAGCCCCGCTTCGGGAGCGTCCGCGCGCTGCAATGTCGCGTGGATCGAGCCGTACGGACGATCCGCCGCCCAGCAGACCTCCCCCTTGTTCTCGATCCCGAACTGCGCCAGGTCGTACTCGAAGTGGTGTTTGTTCGGCGCCGACAGCCGGATCTCGGCGAGTACCGGGAACCGTTCCAGCACCGCGTTTCCCATCGCGTACAGCGTCTGCTGCAATGCCTTGGAGTAGGTCGTCGCGAACAGTTCGAGCAGCGTGGCCCTGATGCCCTCGTACACCTCGTCCCAGTCGAATCCGCCGATCTCGGCGAAGCGCCACCGCACGATCAGCGAGGTGGCGAGCACACGATCGTGTGTGGGTGCCAGCGTCGTGTACTCGTCGGTGAGGAAGTCGGCGAACTCCGATCCGGTGGACTTGAGCAGCACCAGGTCCTTGATCCCGCCGACCACCCACGTCTGCCGCGCGTCGCCCTTACCCGCCACGGTCACCGCGGCGGTGCGCACCTCAGGGCCCTGCCGCACCCAGGTGTGGTCGTGCTCGCGTCCGTCCACCGAGACCCGCTGCCACCCATAGGAATCCACGTCGATCCGCGCGCTCGACACCGGCTCGACCGTGTCGACGAAATGCTTCGCCAGCGCGATCGCATAATCCTCGACGGTGTCCAGGCCGGGCTTCTTCGCGTACACGAAGGCGGTGTGTTTCTGGGTATCGGTGGGCAGGACATGACGCTGGTCGCCCTCGATGTAGGCCGCCGCGAAATCGCCACGCAGGGTGGTCGAGACATTCACATCGCGGATCTCGTGGCGCGCATTCTCCTTGTAGAACCGCACAACCCGGTTCTCGGACTTTCCATAACTGTTGTCGGTCAACACGATCGGGCCACTCAGTGCCATCTGCTGCTCAGCTCCCTCGGTAGGTGGAATAGGCGAACGGCGACAACAGCAGCGGCACATGCAGATGCGGCTGCTCACCCACCGTGAACGCGACACAAACCTCCGGATAGAAGGTCTCGGTACCCTGCGCCGCAAAATAGCTGCCGGTGTCGAAGAACAACCGGTAGTCGCCCGGATTCAGCCCGGCCGCGAGTTCTTTCACCCGGCCGTCGGCATCGGTCAGCGCCTCGGTCAGGCGCTGGTCGCCGCGCATCAGCCAGACCGCGACGCCTTCGGCGGGCACCCCGCGCACGGTGTCGAGTACGTGCGTGCTCAGGCCGGTCACGCGTCTGCCACCGTTCGCGCGAGACGCAGCCGGGTGATCTTCGCCAATTCGCTACGCATGACCTGCCTTTCGGTCGACGGATCGTTGTCCAGCCGCGCCCGCAGGACGGCGAGCAGTTCCTCGCCGCTGCGCCCTGCCGCGCAGACCAGGTAGATATGGCCGAACTTCGCCTCGTAGTCGCGGTTGCCCGCGATGAGCTCCGCCTTGACCACGTCACCGGACACCCCGGACTGTTCGCGGGCCGATGCCGCCGAGGTCGGGCGTTCGCCGATCCGCGGGTGACCGGCGAGCGCCTCGTCGATCTCGGCGTCGTCGAGCGCGGCCAGCGCGGCGTCGGCGGCGTCGAACAGCGACTCCGCGGTGGCATAGGGACGGGCGGCGGCGACCGCCCGCGCCCAGCGTGGCGCGGAGCAACAGGAAAGCAATGCCGCCTCGGCGGCCGGGGCGGGTAATGCGTTGAATCCCGCGAGGCCGATCGCTTCGCTCGTCATCGATCCAGCATCGCCCGATCTCCCGGCAGTCGCCACCGTTGTGCACTCGGTCACGTCGGCGTGTCGTCGTCCTTGTGCTCCCCTGCTGTCATCGACCGGCAACATTGCCCTATTAATTTCACCGCCATGCCCCCTATCGACCCGGCGGCGTGCACCGGCATCGTCCTCGCGGCGGGCGCGGGCACCCGCTATGGCAAACCCAAGGCACTCGCCGAGAACGGTGCCTGGCTGCGTTCGGCGATCACCGCCCTGCGCGAGGGCGGCTGCGAGCCGGTGGTCGTTCTGCTCGGCGCCACCGGACCCGATCCAGCCGGGCTCGGACTGCCACCGGACACCGCGTGGCGATGGGTCGACGACTGGGCCATCGGGCTCTCCGCGACGGTGCGCGCCGGCCTGCGCGCGGCCGCCGAGGCGGGCACGCGCTATGTGGCCTTCCTGCCCGTCGACATTCCCGATATCGGGGCCGATGTCGTCGCGCGGGTGCTCGCCGCGGCCCGCGCGAGCGAGAGCGGGCTCGCCCGTGGTGTGTTCTCCGACACACCTGGGCACCCCGTTGTGATCGAGAACAAGCACTGGGACGCCATTTCGGCAGGGTCCGCAGGCGATATCGGCGCCGGTTCCTATTTGGGCGGTAGACAGGATATGGTGTGCGTCACGTGCGACGACTTGGCGACAGGGGCCGATCGCGATTTCCCGGAAGTCGGCGCACGATGATCGGAGTTTGAGATATGCGCGATATCGTCGATGACCTTCTGCGAGTGTGGCATTCGGGCCGTACCGGTGGCCTCGCCACCGTGGTCCGTACCATCGGCACCAACGCGCTGCCTATCGGGTCGGGAATGCTCGTCACACCCAATGGCGGAGTCTTCGGATCCATCGCGTCCGGGCGGTTGGAAGAGACCGTCTACGCCGCGGCACTGGAAGCCGCGCAGACCGGGGTGCGGCAACTACGTCGCTACAGTTTGATCACCGGAATGGAATCGGTCTCCGACGACGGCCAGCTGGTCGACATCTTCGTCGAGCCATTCTCCTGCCGCGACTTTCCCGAATTCCCCGCCATCGCCGCCGACATCCAGGCCCATCGCCGGGTCACCGTCTTCACCGTGGTGTGGAATCAGGACCCCGATGTCATCGGCCAGCACCTGGTCACCGATCGCAAGCACGCCACCGAGCTCGTCGCCCTGCCCGAGTCGGACCTGTTCGTCGCGTCCTACTGCCCGCCGCCGCGCCTGATCATCTTCGGCGCCAACGCCTACGCGGCCACCCTGGCGGCCCAGGCGCGGATGATCGGCTACCGGGTCAGCATCTGCGATTCGCGGCCCGAGTTCGCCGACCCGGCCTCGTTCCCCGGCGCGGAGGTCGTCGTGGACTGGCCGCACCGCTACCTGAACACCCTCTCGGCCGCGGGCGAAATCGACAGCAGCACGGGCATTGTCGTGCTGGCCAACGAACCGCGCTTCGAGATCCCGCTGCTCACCGTCGCCCTTCGCCTGCCCGAGCTGGGCTATCTTGCCGCCCTCGGCACCCCCGCCGACCAGGCCCGCCGCCTCGACGACCTGCGCGCGGGCGGCTTCGACGAGCCGACCCTGGCTCGACTACACGTGCCGGCCGGGCTCGAGTCCGGCCCGCGCACGCCCGCCGAGACCGCCGTCTTCGTCACCGCCGACTTCCTCGCCTCGCGCGCGGGCCTGCGCCTGGCCGCCCGCCGCGACTACGGGTCGGCGGCGGTCGGCCTGGCGATCTAGGGCCTACTTCAAGCCCGGGTTCTCCGCGTACACCTCGCGCAGGACCGACAGGTCGAACAGCTGCTCGGCCTTGATGTCGATCTTCGCGGTGCGCAAGGCTGCGATGTTCTGCTCGATCAGCGCGTCGGTCATCGACAGCAGGCCGTCGGTCCTGGTCGTTGCCGACACGACCAGGTCGTTCTGCGCTATGGCCTCCTTGGTCTGCTCACCGAGCTCGAGCTTCTGGTCCTTGCCGTAGACCTCGACGGCGAGCCTGGCCGACTCGGCCGGATCGGCGACGGCATCGCGCCAGCCCTTGATCTCGGCGATCAGGAACGCCTTGAGTTTGTCGCGCTCGTTGTCGATGGTCGACTGGGTGACCGTCAGCGTCTCCGCGACCAGCGGCAAGCCGAAATCGGCGAACAGGAAGTTCTCGTTCGCGAAGCCCTTGGCCGCCAGGGTGATCGGCTCGTTGGTCACATAGCTGACCCAGCCGTCGACCTCGCCGTTGGCCAACGGCGTCGGATCGTACTGGGCGGGCACCACCGTCACCTCGCCCGGCGCGATGCCGTTCGCGGCCAGCAGGGCGCTGAAGATCAGCTGGTTGGTGTCCTGCACGCCGATCTTGCGGCCCTTCATATCGGCGGGTGATGTGATCGGCTTGCCTGCCGAGCTGACAATCGCGAACGGATTCTTCTGATAGGTCGCGCCGACGATCTTGGCGGGTAGCCCCTCCAGGATCGCGGGCGCGGTGGTCTGCGGCGCGGACAGGCCGATCCACACCTTGCCGGTGTCGAGCCCTGCCTCCACCGAGGTACTCGCCGCGCCACCCGCGATGAGATCTACCGCACCGAATCCCGCATCCTTGAAGTATCCCTTCGAATCGGCGAAATACTCACCCGCGAATTCGATGTTCTTCAGCCACGACAACTGCACCGCGACCTTGCCGTATTTCGAACCGTCGTCGGTCGAACCGTTCGGAGAACTGCCCGAACCGCCACCGCAGGCGGCGAGCAGACCTGCCCCACCGAGCGCGGCGCCGGTCAGCGCGGAATAGCGGAGAAAGGAACGACGGTCGATACTGTTCATGCGCCGAATGTAGTTTCGGTGCGTTTCGTTCTCTTTGCGTCTGCGTTCCGCCGCTATTCCCGCCCGGACTACGCCTTACCCGCGCTCGGCCCGAACCGCGCGAGCACCAGATTCTCGATCACGCCGACGAGCGCGTACAGCAGCACCGACACCACGGTCACCACCACGATCGACGCCCACAGCCGGTTGTACTGGAACATCGGAATGGCGCGCACCAGACTCGCGCCCAAACCCGTTCCACTACCGAGCCATTCACCGAGCAACGCGCCGATCAACGCACCGGGCACCGAGACGCGCGCCGCGGCGAACACCGAGGGCAGCGCGGCGGGGACCGCGACCATCCGCAGCCTGGTCCAGCGCGAGCCACCGTAGGCCGTCACCAATTCCATTGCCTGCCTTGGCGCCTCGCGCAGACCGGTCATGATCATCACCAGCGCCGGGAAAAACACCACGATCGCGGTCAGCACCGCCACCCCCGCCGTGCCGCGGCCGAAGACCAGCACCACGATCGGGCTCAACGCCACCAGCGGCACCGATCGCAGCAGCATCGCCACCGGCATGAACGTCTGCTGCACAGCCGAATACAGCACGAACAGCGCAGCCACCCCCAGCGCGCCGAGCATGCCGACGGTGAAGCCGATCGCGGCGTCGCGCAGGGTGATCGTGAGGTCGTCGAGAATCGCCTGCCGGGCGGTCCCGGCACCCGGCGCGGTCACCAGGTAGCGCCAGATGTCCGAGGGCGTCTTGCCGACCCTCGGCCCGATCTGCGGGAACGCCCGCAGGAACAGCGACCAGATGATCAGCAGCAGGATCAGCGAGGTCGCCAGCGGCAACAGGAACCGGCCGATCCGGCGCAGCACGGTGGCCGTCATCGCCCCTCCTCCGCGGTCGCCGTCCACGGCGTGATCAGTCGCGCGGCCACCGCGACCAGCAGATAGCCGAGCCCGGCCAGCGCGGCGGCGGCCAGCGCCATGCCCCAGGTGCGCGGCACGTTGTAGGCGGTCTGCGCGGCCGTCAGCGCGACCCCGATCCCGCTGTCGACCCCGCCCAGATACTCGCCGATGATCGCGCCGAGCACCGCCGACGGCGCGGCGATCTTCAAGGCGGCGAACGTATTCGGCAGCGCCGCGATCGCCTGCACCCGGTACAGCTGCTGCCAGCGCCCGCCACCGTAGGCGCGCACCAGGTCGAGGCTCGCCGGATCGGCCGAGCGCAAGCCGGTGACCGCGCCGACCATGGTGGTGAAGAAGCAGTACATGGCGGCCAGGAACACCGTCGGCGTGCGGCCGCCGAAAACCACCAGGATGATCGGGCCCAGCGCCACCAGCGGCGTGCAGTAGCTCAGGATGGCCAGCTGGGTGGCAAGCGGCTCGATCCGCGGGATCAGCATGATCAGCGCCGCGATCCCGATCGCGAGCGCGTTGCCCCAGAGGAAACCCTGGAGCGCGCCCGCCGCGGTCACCTGGAAGTTCGGACCGTACAGCCCCCAGCCGTCCGACCACATGGTCGACAGCACCCGCCACGGCGTGGGAATCGTGCCTCCGGCCACCCCGGCCGCGGCCAGGATCCACCACAGCGCGATCAGCGCCGCGACGCCGAGGGCACCGGCGACCCGCTGCGCGCCACTCATGCCACGCTGCCGCGCCCGAACAGCAGCTCGGACAGGTAGTCGCAGAGCTTGTGGAATTCCGGGGTTCGCATCATCTCGGGCGTGCGCGGCCGGGGCAGATCGATCTCGACCACCTCGAGCACCCGCCCCGGGCGCGGGCTCATCACAGCCACCACATCGGAGAGGAACACCGCCTCGCCGATGCCGTGGGTGACCATCAGCGTCGTCGCGGGCTTCTCGGTCCAGATGCGCAGCAGTTCCAGGTTCAGCCGCTGCCTGGTCATGTCGTCGAGCGCGCCGAAGGGTTCGTCGAGCAGCAGCACCGACGGCTGTACCACCAGCGCCCGCGCGATCGAAACCCGTTGGCGCATTCCGCCGGACAACTGCGCGGGCTTGGCCTTCTCGAACCCCTCCAGGCCGACCAGCGCGATCAGCTCGGCGATCCGCTCCGGTTCGGCGGGCAGCCCGGCCACCTGCAACGGCAGCCGGATATTCGACTCGACGCTGCGCCACGGCAGCAGCGCCGAATCCTGGAAGGCGATCCCGAGCTGATGACCGCCGCGCAATTGTTCCGGCGTCTGCCCGTTGATCCGGGCGTTGCCCGCGCTCGGCGCGTCCAGGCCCGCCAGAATCCGCAGCACCGTCGATTTGCCGCACCCCGACGGGCCGAGCAGGGACAGGAATGCCCCGGTCGAGGTCTGCAGATCGACCGAGTCCAGCGCCTCGACGGTATTGCGGCCTGCCCGGAAGGTCTTGCTCAACCCGGTGATATCGATCCCGGTTGTAACGCTGCCGGGGATTTCCTTACCCATGCTCGTTACCATAAGAGTGGCTGGTTGCGGCGGTATTTCCGATTCGCAGGCAGTATTGCGCGGCCGTTAACCGTGCTCGAGGTCACTGACAATTCTGCACCGGTAACGATTATGTCCCGCCGGAGGACATAGAGTGTCGGAGGATCTGACAGCCCAACGGCCGTCGAGCGCATACCGCTCGGCCGACGGGGGAAACACTGCGATGACGGGGCCGACAGGGCCCGTGGACTGGGAACCGACTGTTCGATGAAGCTCTCTGCACTACGTAACGTGGCCGCCCTGCGCACCACCGCCGTGGCTCTGACTGCCGCCCTGTCGGTGGCCGTGATCGCCGCAGGCGGCGCCGCATCCGCCGAGCCCGAGAAGCCCTCTGCCGTGTCGTCCGTCGTCAAGGACGGTCGCACCTGGCATCTGAAGGTGTACTCGGCGGCGATGAAGAAGGACATCACCATCGACGTGCAGCGGCCTGTCGACGAGTCCAAGCCGGCGCCCAACTTCTACATGCTCAACGGCCTCGACGCCGGCGAGGGCTCCGCGAGCTGGTCCGCGCAGACCAACGCGCTCGGCTTCCTCGCCGACAAGCAGGTCAATGTCATCCAGCCGATCGGTGGCCGTGGCAGCTACTACACCGACTGGAAGCAGGAAGACCCGCGGCTGGGTCTGAACAAGTGGACCACCTTCTTCACCCAGGAGCTGCCGCCGCTGCTCGACGCCACCCTCAACTCGACCGGTCTCAACGCGCTGGCCGGGCTGTCCACCTCCGGCACCTCGGTGCTGCAGCTGGCCGAGGCCAAGCCGGGGCTGTTCAAGTCCGTCGCCGCCTACAGCGGCTGCGCGCAGATCGCCGACCCGATGGGCAAGCAGGCCGTCAAGTTCTCCGTGGAGACCTGGGCGGGCGGCAAGACCGCGAACATGTACGGCGCCGACAACGACCCGGCCTGGGTCGACAACGACCCGGTCGTCAACGCGGAGAAGCTGCGCGGCACCAACCTCTACATCTCCAGCGGTAGCGGCATGCCGACCAACGCCGACGTCGCGTACTACCTCAACGGCTCGCCCGGCCCGATGGGCGTGGTCAACCTCGGCCTCGGTATCGGTATCGAAGCGGCGACCAACGCGTGCAGCCAGAACCTGAAGGCCAAGCTGGACTCGCTGGGTATCCCGGCGACCTACCAGTTCACCCCGATGGGCACCCACTACTGGCCGTACTGGGAGCAGGCGCTGCACGAGTCGTGGCCGCTGCTCGCCCAGGGCATGGGTATCTGATTCAGCGAACACCCGCAAACGGGAGGCATCCGATCGGATGCCTCCCGTTTCGCGTTCGGTCAGGTCGGCAGTGCCGACGGCCGGACCGAGAGCCCGGACCGGATGAAATAGGCGATCTCGTCGCAGATCTCGTCGACCGAAATCGCGTCGCCGGGAACGGTCGCGTGCACCATCTCCTGGGCCAGGGAATTCACCGCGCCGATCAGGGCGAGCGTGAACAGGTGCACACTGCGCGATTCCGCTTCACCGCGCGCGGCGGCGCGCTGCGCTTCCCTGGTGAGCAGGCCGGAGACCGACCGCCGTTGCATGCGCCGCCATTCCTCCACCGCCGGGCTCACGCCGACCACCTCGACATAGAACACCCGGGCGGCGCGCCGGTCGCGGCAGGTCACCGCGAGAAAAGCACGGAAGCTCTCCACCACGCGCACCACCAGCGGCTGCTCGCTTGCCCGTTCCAATGCCTCGTCGACGCGGTGCAGCGCGGCGGTGTTCAGCCGGTCGACCAGCGCGATCAACAGCGCTTCGCGACTGCCGATGTCCTCGTAGAAACTGCGGGTCGACACATTCGCCGTCGCGCACAAGCGCTCGATCGATGTCGACGCATAACCCTGGGTACCGAATAGTTCCAGCGCCGCGTCGGTCAACCGGTTGCGGCGCATGGCTACTCGCTGCTGACGCGACAATCCACCGTAACTACGACCACTATCGGTTTCATTCACACGCCGAACCACCCGTGAATGCTAGCGCGCAACCGCCGGGCATCCGGGCGAATCGAAAACTGTCCAGGTCATGAATTCCACTGGCACAGCGGAATTGTCAGCCCTCGCTGTCATCGAGTGGCTCGGCCAGCGGCCAGCCACCGGCCGCCAGATGCGAGGCCACTCGGGAGACGTCGTCGGGATCGGGCTGCTCTTTGGCGAAATCGGCGATCGCCGCTTCGATCTCGGCCTGACTGATGGATTCCCGATTCGGGTTGGCCTCGATCAGCTTCTCGCCGACCACCACCACCTCGTAGTCGGTGAGGTGCCGATGCAGCACCGCGAACAACGCGACATAGTCCGATTGCGGGATACCCTGCGGATATCCGGCGCGCAGCCAGCCGAGGACGCGCGAGAGCAGGTTCGGCCGGACGGCGGGGTGGGGGGACGGCTCTGTCATCGAGTCCTCGCTCATGCTTGACCGAACAGATGAATACCGAACTGGTGGGCGATGAACGCCTTGGCGGTGAACAGGATTCCGGCGATCACCACGGTGACGATGATGACCAGGCAGATCAGCGCGCCCGCCAGTGCCGGGTAGTTCCGGCGCACGCGGCCCTGCGGGTCCACCGTCTCGGCATTGGCCCACCAGCGCACCGCGAAGGCGAACACGGCGGGCACGCCGGCGCCGAAGACCAGCGCGGCCAGCACCACTTCCCACAGTGAACTCAGATTCGTGATCACGGTATGCACGTTCGCTCCCCTCTACCCGGCGTGGTTCTGTTCGATCGACGACTGCGGCGGCGCACCGTCGGGCCACTCGTTCACATTGTGGGTGCCGACCGGGTCACGCCGCGACCGCAGATAGATGCCGAGCGCACCGAAGATCAGGATCCCGAAGACGACGAGGACACCGGGCAGGCCACCGATGAAGTGCGCGATCGCCCAGCAGATCGCGCCGACGACGCCTGCCATCGGCAGCGTCAGCAGCCAGGCCACGGCCATCCGGCCCATCACCCGCCACCGCACCTCGGCGCCCTTGCCGATGCCGGTGCCGAGGATCGAGCCGGTCGCGGTCTGGGTGGTCGACAGCGGCAGGCCGAAGTGCGCGGAGGTGAGGATGATCGCCGCCGAGGTCGACTCCGCCGCGAGACCCTGCGGCGACTCGATCTCGACCAGGCCCTTGCCCAGCGTCCGGATGATCCGCCAGCCGCCGAGGTAGGTGCCGAGGGCGATCGCGACCGCACAGGCCGACATCACCCACAGCGGCATGTGGTCGTCCTTGTCGAGCGAGCCGTAGGCGACCAGCGCCAGGAAGATGACGCCCATCGTCTTCTGCGCGTCGTTGGTGCCGTGGGCGAGCGAGACCAGCGACGCCGACCCGATCTGGCCCCAGCGGAAGCCCTCGTTCGACTTGTCCTCGTCGATGCCGCGGGTGATCCGGTACACCAGGTAGGTGGCGATGGCGGCGACCAGCGCGGCGATCACCGGGGCGAGAATCGCGGGGATCACGATCTTGATCAGCACGCCTTCGGAGCCCGACACCCAGATCACGCCGCTCCAGCCGAGCGCGGCGATCGTGGAGCCGATGAGCCCGCCGAACAGGGCGTGCGAGGAACTCGACGGCAGGCCGAGCAACCAGGTCAGCAGATTCCACAGAATGCCGCCGACCAGGCCGGCGAACACGATGACCAGCAGATCTTGTCCGCCCACCTCGTTCAATTGGACGATGCCCTTGGCCACAGTCGCCGCCACCGATACCGACAGGAAAGCGCCGATCAGATTCAGCACGCCGGAGAGCGCCACCGCCACGCGCGGCTTCAAGGCACCGGTGGCGATCGAGGTCGCCATGGCATTGGCCGTGTCGTGGAATCCGTTGGTGAAGTCGAATACGAGAGCTGTGGCGATGACGATCAACAGGACCATTAGTTCGGCGCTCACCCGAACAGTGTGTCGTATGCCCGCACCGGATTGCCAAACCGTTGCGGGAAAATCCCCCGCCGGGTCAGCCGGCCGCCCCCAGCGCGCGGACCGCGTCGATCGTGTCAGCCTGCGCGGGTTCCTTGTCCGGCCGGTATCGGAGCACTCTGGCGAACCGCAGGGCGACGCCGCCGGGGTACCTGGTGCTGGTCTGGACGCCGTCGAGCGCGATCTCGACGACGAGTTCGGGGCGCAGGAACACGGCGTGACCGTCGGTGTGCGTCTGGTAGCGCGGGAACTGTTCGGTCTGCCAGCGCAGCAGCTCGTCGGTGAGGCCCTTGAAGGTCTTGCCGACCATCACCGGCTCGCCCGTCTCCGGATCGAGGGCGGCCAGGTGCAGGTTCGACAGGAATCCGGTGCGCCTGCCGTACCCCCACTCCGCGCCGATCACCAGCAGGTCGAGGGTGTGCGCCGGTTTGATCTTCTGCCAGGACTTGCCCCGCCTGCCCGCCGCGTACGGCGCGTCGAGCGACTTGACCATCACGCCCTCGTTGCCGACCGCCAGCGCGTCGTCGTAGTACTCGGCGGCGGCCTCGGCATCGGGCGCGACGAGCGCGGGAATGCTGTGCTCCCTCGCCACCCGCTCGAGCATGGTGCGGCGCACGCGCAGCGGCTCGTCGAGCAGGTCGACGCCGTCGAGGTGCAGGCAGTCGAAGAAGTAGGGGTGCAGCAGCAGTTCCCTGGTGTCGCCGACGGTGGCGAACCGGCTCATCGTCTCCTGGAACGGACGCGGGCGGCCCGCGTCGGTCAGCGCCAGGGTCTCCCCGTCGAGAACCACGCTGGTGCAGTCGAGGCCCGCGACCAGCTCGACCAGCTCGGGAACGCCCGCGGTGATGTCGCGCAGGGTCCTGGTGAACACCCACACCTGCTCGCCGCTGCGGTGCACCTGGATGCGGGCGCCGTCGAGTTTGTGTTCGACGCTCACCTGGGTGCCGAGTTCGGCCAGCGCCTCGTCCAGCGAGCCGCCGGGTGACGCGAGCATCGGCGCGACGGGCCTGCCGACCTCGAGCCGGAACGCGCTCAGCGCCGCCTCGCCGCCGGTGACCGCGGCGGCGGCGGTCGCGGGCAGCTGCCCGGACAGCATGTGCGCGCGCCGCACCACCTCGACCGGGATGCCGGTGGACTCGGCCAGCGCTTCGACGACGACCGCGGTCAGCGCGCCTTGGCGGAGTTCGCCGGTGAGCAGCCGGATCAGGAAGGACTGTTCGTCCGTTGTCGCGGCCGTGAACAGCGACGTCAGCAGTTCGCGCCTGCGCAGGGTCGAGCCGGTGCCGCTGAGCCCGGTCAGCTGCGAGAAGACATCGTCGACCGCGCCGACGGTGAGGTGCGCCGCCGCGCTCGGCGGCGTGTCCAACCCGGCCACCGTGCGCCAGCCCGCCCCGATCCGGCCCTGCACCAGCTCACCGGACAGCCAGGCCACCACGGTCCCGATTTCCTGCGGGCTCGCGGCAGCGAAGAGCTCGGCCAGCGCGGCGATCTTCGCCTTGCGCGACCGGGTCGCTCGCACCGCCGCCGAGGCCGCGACGACATCGCTGAACAGCACTCGACGACCGTAACCCGGCGGTGTGACACATCGCTCAGCCCACGCTGTTAAGAATCCATTGGCAAGGCTGCGAAACCGCCCATAAACTGGACATATGGCCAAGACCTATGTCGGTGCGCGGCTGCGCCAGCTGCGCACCGAGCGCGGGCTGAGCCAGGTCTCACTGGCCCAGAAGCTGGAGATCTCGGCCAGCTATCTCAACCAGATCGAGCACGACGTGCGCCCGCTCACGGTGCCGGTGCTCAAGCGGATCAACGAGGTCTTCGGGGTCGACCCCGCCTTCTTCTCGGCCCACGACGACACCCGGCTCATCGCCGAACTCCAGGAAGTCGTGATGGACGCCGAGCTCGGCATCGAGGCCGACACCCAGGAGATCGCCGACATGGTCTCGGCGCATCCGAGCATGGCGCGGGCCCTGGTCGCCATGCACAACCGGTACCGCAACACCAGCGCCCAGCTGGCCGCCGCCACCGAGGACCGCTTCTCCGACGGTTCCGGCAGCGCCGCGATCAGCAAGCCGCACGAGGAAGTGCGCGACTACTTCTATCAGCGCCAGAACTACATCCACGAACTCGACACCGCGGCCGAGGACCTGACCGCCCGCATCCGCTTCCACGGCGGCGAGGTGAGCACCGAGATCGTCCGGCTGCTGCGCTCGCACGGCGTGCGCATCGTCGAGCGGATCGACCTCGGCGAGGGCGTGCTGCACCATTTCGACCCCGAGACCAAGCAGCTCGAGATCTCCCCGCACCTGTCCGGCGGGCAGCGCACCTTCAAACTGGCCGCCGAGCTCGCCTACCTCGAGTGCGGGCCGCTGCTCGACAAGCTGGTCGAGGAGGGCAATTTCGCCTCCGACGCCTCGCACAAGCTGGCCATGCTCGGCCTGGCCAACTACTTCGCCGCGGCGACGGTGTTGCCCTACACCCACTTCCACGAGGTGGCCGAGGACTTCCGCTACGACATCGAGCGCCTGTCGGCCTTCTTCTCGCAGAGTTACGAGACCATCTGCCACCGGCTTTCGACCCTGCAGCGGCCGAGCCTGCGCGGCGTCCCGTTCTCCTTCGTCCGCGTCGACCGCGCGGGCAACATGTCGAAACGCCAGTCCGCCACCGGTTTCCACTTCTCCGCCAGCGGCGGCACCTGCCCGCTGTGGAACGTCTACGAGACCTTCGCCTACCCCGGCAAGATCATGACCCAGATCGCCCAGATGCCCGACGGCCGCAAATACCTCTGGGTCGCCCGCACGGTCGAACGCCGCGCCACCCGCTACGGCCAGCCCAGTAAAACCTTCGCCATCGGCCTCGGCTGCGAACTCCGCCACGCGGGCCGCGTCGTCTACGCCGACGGCATCGACCTGGGCGAAGCCACCGCCACCCCCATCGGCGCGGGCTGCCGGGTCTGCGTCCGCTCCAACTGCCCCCAACGAGCCTTCCCACCCCTGGGCAAGGCCCTCGACATCAGCGAACACCGCAGCTCGGTCTCCCCCTACCTGATCAAATAGCCCGCACCAGGCGACTCACGCACTGAGCGGGTGACTCGCCAGATATTCGGCCACCGCCCGGCGCAGTATGTCACTCGGCGTTGTTTCCGCCGCATCGGCATAGGCGGCCAGGCGCGCATCCAACTCTGCGGGAAGTCGCACGGTCCGCACCGGACTGTTTCCACCACGCGTGCCCCCCACCGGGCGGCCCATCACCAGCTCGGGCCCCACTTCGATCGGGCCGACCACCGCGTAGTCGCCGTTCTCGAACTCGGCCGCCATCGCTTCATACTCTTCAGGGCTACGCCTTGCCATCACTGGATCTCCGTTCCGCTTCATGCGCCCGTTGCGGCCGCTGCCGGACATTTGTCGGCAGCTCGAGACCGGAAAGCGCGCACACCTCCGCAGCCACCCTCGCGGTGAGTCTCATCGCGTGAAACACCTCCCAACTGACGTCCTCGACGTTCTCGGCTACAACCTCGAGCCACGGCTCGTTCTCCAGCCGCCCGACGAAAACGAACACGAATGCTTCCGGGGCCGTCCTCGATTTCACCGCGTATCGCAGGGCCGGATACGAGATGATTGCGCGAATCTCGTCTTCCAGGATGCCGTGCTTCAACGCAGATTGGTTGACGTGGATCCGCACTGTTTAAGTGTATGACACTTACCCGCCGAGTGCCATCACCGGGGCAAGGGCCGACCAAGAAGGCATCTCCTCCGGGATGGCCGAAATCACCTCTGCTCGCCTCAGGTGGGCCGTCGCGGCACCGCTATCGGATCGAACGGCCGGACAAGGGGGCTACCGTCCGCCGCGTAAACGCGGAATCATAGATTGCGCAGAAACCGCAACAACCTCTCGGACGCCGAAAGTCAGGAGGCGTCGATGCAGATCCCATCGCGACGAGTAGCCCGAATCGCTGTCGGCGTCCCCTTCGCTCTGGCCGTTTCGCTGTCCGGCGTGGATGCGCACGCACAGGATTCGAGCCGGATCACCGTGATCGAGACCGAGTACTCGATCACCGTGTCCAGAACCAATGTCCGGGCGGGTAACTACACCCTCGATGTGCGGAACAACGGCGGAACCCGCCACGACCTGGTCATCGCGGGCCCCGGCGTCGATTCCCGCACCCCGGCGCTCGAGGCAGGCACCAGCAGCGAACTGAAGGTCACCTTGCGGTCGGGCACCTATGCGCTCTGGTGTTCCGTCGGCAAACACCATTCGCTCGGAATGCGCTCCAGCATCTCGGTCTCCTGACCGCGGGCCCCGACTCCAGGTGAGGTCAGAAGGCTTCCTCCGGGACGGCCATGATGTCGTTGTCGAGGGTGGCGAGGATGTTCTTGGTCGCGGTGAGTTCGGGGAGGACGTTCTTGGCGAAGAAGCTCGCGGCGGCGATTTTGCCCTGGTAGAAGGGGCGGTCTTTGGGGGTGGCCTCGGCGGCGAGGGCGGCGGCGGCGATGTCGGCCTGGACGAGCAGGCGCCAGGCGATGAGGAGGTCGCCGACCGACATCAGGAAGCGGACAGAGCCGAGGCCTACCTTGTAGAGCTCGGTGGGGTCGGTCTGGCCCGCCATGGCGTAGCCGGTGAGGGTGGCGCCCATGGCGGCGATGTCGGCCTGGGCGGTGCGCAGCAGGGCGCGTTCGGTGCCGAAGCGGCCGGAGTCGTTGTCCAGGTAGGCGGTGATCTTGGCGTTCACGTGGGCCAGAGCGGCGCCACGATCGCGAATGATCTTGCGGAAGAAGAAGTCCTGGGCCTGGATCGCGGTGGTGCCCTCGTAGAGGGAGTCGATCTTGGCGTCGCGGATGTACTGCTCGATCGGATAGTCCTGCAGATAACCGGAGCCGCCGAGGGTTTGCAGTGACTCGGTGAGCAATTGGTAGGCGCGCTCGGAACCGACGCCCTTGACGATCGGCAGCAGCAGATCGTCGACGCGATGCGCGAGCTCCGGCTCGGCGCCCGAGACCAGCTGCGCCACATCCTCGTTCTGATGCGCGGCGGTATACAGATACACCGCGCGCAATCCCTCCGCGTACGCCTTCTGCATGGCCAGCGACCGCCGCACATCGGGGTGATGGGTGATGGTCACCCGCGGCGCGGCCTTGTCCGACATCTGCGTCAGATCCGCGCCCTGCACCCGGGTCTTGGCGTACTCGAGCGCGTTCAGATACCCGGTCGACAGCGTCCCCGACGACTTCACGCCCACCGTCATCCGCGCGTTCTCGATCACCTTGAACATCTGCGCGATGCCGTTGTGCACGTCACCGACCAGCCAGCCCTTGGCGGGCACCGAGGTGCCACCGAAGGTGAGCTCGCAGGTCGGCGAGGACTTGATCCCCATCTTGTGCTCGATGCCGGTCACATACACACCGTTGCGCTCGCCGAGTTCCAGCGTCTCGGGATCGAAGAGGAACTTCGGCACATAGAACAGCGACAGCCCCTTGGTGCCCGATCCGGCGCCTTCGGGCCTGGCGAGCACGAGGTGGAACATATTCTCGGCCACGTCACCGACGTCACCACCGGAGATGAACCGCTTCACCCCCTCGATATGCCACGACCCGTCGGGCTGCGGCACGGCCTTGGCGCGGCCCGCGCCCACATCGGACCCGGCATCGGGCTCGGTGAGCACCATGGTCCCCTGCCAGCCGCGCTCGAAACCACAACGCGCCCAGCGTTTCTGCTGCTCGGTGCCGATCCCGTAGAGCACCGAGCCCATCAGCGGACCCATGTTGAAGAAGCTGGCCGAGGGATTGGCGCAGATGACGAGCTCGTTGATGGCCCACATCAGCACGCTCGGCGCGGGGGTGCCGTCCATGCCCTCCGGCATGCCGAGCCGGTACCAGCCCGCTTCGTGCACCGCGTCGACCGTCTTGCGCAGCGACTCGGGCACCGTGATCTCGAAGGTCTCGGGGTGATAGACCACCGGATGCCGGTCGGCATCGGCGAACGAATCCGCGATCGGGCCCTCGGCCAGGCGCTTCACCTCGTCGAGGATCTGCCGCGCCGTATCGGAGTCCAGGTCGCCGTAGGCGCCGGTATCGAGGAGTTTGTCGAGATTCAGCACCTCGAAGAGGTTGAACTCGATATCACGTAGGTTCGCCTTGTAGTGCCCCATCGAGCCTCCTCGACTGACCACACACGGCCCGATAGCCGCGTGATTCGGCTGTTCGACGTCTACGAATTCGAAGCGTGCCGCACCGTGGCATCCCTACGCAACCGTAGGCACGCCACCGCCCTGATGATTTGTTCACACGGATGAAACAGACGAAACGGACACGTGACCGAGAGATATTCCGGTGCAACATGTTCCATCTACCGTTCCGCTCACGAATACAGCCGCTGTATACAACTCGGTGTACATCCGTTATCCGGGGCAGCGGTGGCGATGAGGAGAACCGCCCATGTCTGATTCCCGTTTGGTCAAGGCACTCACGGTGCCCGCCGCGGTGGCCGTCGCAGGCCTGTTGCTCACCGGCTGCGGTGCGCGTGACGACGCGTCCACCGGCTCGAACGCCGTGTCCTGCGTCGACACCACCAAGGACACGATCAAGGTCGGTTCGCTGCACTCACTGTCGGGCACCATGGCCATTTCCGAAGTCACCGTGGCCAATTCGACCAAGCTGGCGATCGACCAGATCAACGCCGCAGGCGGCGTGCTCGGCAAGAAGATCGAGATCGTCCTCGAGGACGGCGCATCGGACCCGAAGACCTTCGCCGAGAAGGCCGAGAAGCTGATCAGCTCCGACTGTGTCGCGGCGGTGTTCGGCGGCTGGACCTCGTCGAGCCGCAAGGCCATGAAGCCCAAGTTCGAGAACCTGAACTCGCTGCTCTACTACCCCGTGCAGTACGAGGGCCTGGAAGACAGCAAGAACATCTTCTACACCGGCGCCACCACCAACCAGCAGATCATCCCCGCGCTGGACTACCTGAAGCAGAAGGGCATCAAGTCCCTCTACCTGGTCGGCTCGGACTACGTCTTCCCGCAGACCGCCAACCGCGAGATCAAGGCCTACGCCGCGGCCAACGGCATCGAGATCAAGGGCGAGGACTACACCCCGCTCGGCTCGACCGACTTCTCCACCATCGTCAACAAGGTCCGCAGCGCCAAGGCGGGCGCGGTGTTCAACACCCTCAACGGCGACTCCAATGTCGCGTTCTTCCGGGAGTACACGAACGCGGGCCTGAAAGCCGCTGAGATGCCGGTGGTTTCGGTGTCGATCGCCGAGGAAGAGGTCGCCGGTATCGGCGCGCAGAACATCGCGGGCCAGCTGACCGCCTGGAACTACTACCAGACCGTCGACTCCCCGGTGAACAAGAAGTTCGTCGCCGACTACAAGGCCGCCTTCGGCGCCGACAAGCCCACCTCGGACCCGATGGAGGCCGCCTACGCCTCGGTCTTCCTGTGGAAGAACACCGTCGAGAAGGCCAAGTCGTTCGGCGTGGCCGACGTGCAGGCCGCCGCCGACGGCGTCAGCTTCGAAGCGCCGGAGGGCACCGTCACCATCGACGGCTCCAACCACCACATCACCAAGACCGCCCGGATCGGCGAGATCCGCCCTGACGGCCTGATCTACACGGTGTGGGATTCCGGCAAGGCGATCACCCCGGACCCGTACCTGAATTCCTACGACTGGGCCAAGGGCCTCAAGTAAGCAGCCCGAAGGTGTGGGACGCGGCGTCGACGGCGCGTCCCACACCGCCCGTCTTTCCAAGGAGTCCGCTGCAATGGACGTGCTGATCGGCCAGCTCTTCACGGGGTTGAGCCTGGGATCCATTCTTCTGCTCGCCGCACTCGGCCTCGCGCTGACCTTCGGTCAGATGGGCGTCATCAATATGGCGCATGGCGAGTTCATCATGGCCGGCTGCTACACCACCTACGTTGTGCAGCAGGTCTTCTCGTCGGCGGGCGTCTCGCTGGTCGTGTCGCTGTTGCTCGGCTTCCTCATCGGCGGCCTGCTCGGCGCCGCGCTGGAAATGGGCCTGATCCGCTACATGTACGACCGTCCGCTGGACACACTGCTGGTCACCTTCGGTGTCGGGCTGGTACTCCAGCAGGCCGCGCGGGACATCTTCGGCGCACCCGCCAAGAACGTGCTCGTGCCCGAATGGCTCAGCGGCGGAATCACTATCGCCGGTGCCGTGGTGCCCAAGACCCGCATCTTCATCCTGGTACTGGCGATCGTCGCGGTGACCGCGCTGGCCGCCGTCCTCAAGGCCACCCCGATGGGCAGGCGTATTCGCGCCGTCGTGCAGAACCGTGGACTGGCCGAAACCAGCGGTATATCCAGCAGATTCACCGATGTCAGCACGTTCTTCATCGGCTCCGGGCTCGCCGGCGTCGCCGGCGTGGCGCTCACCCTGATCGGCTCGACGAGCCCGACCATCGGTCAGAGCTATCTGATCGACGCGTTCCTGGTGGTCGTGATCGGTGGCCTCGGCCAGATCAAGGGCACGGTGATCGCGGCGTTCGCGCTCGGCCTGCTCAACTCGTTCATCGAATACTCGACCACCGCGTCCATCGCGAAGGTGATCGTGTTCGTGCTGATCGTCATCTTCCTGCAGGTCCGCCCGCAGGGTCTGTTCACCGTGCGGACGAGGAGCCTGGCATGAACGGTCAGCGGCCGGAGGCGGCAGCGCAGTGTAACCACGCAGGCCGCCCGGTCATGCCAGAAAGGACGCAGTCATGACCGCACTCACCGAACGCCTCAGGGCGTACCCCCGGCTGACCCCGCTCGCCGGCTTCGCCATCGCCGCCTTCCTGCTGTTCGCGGTGGCCCCGGCGGTCCTGAGCGACTTCCGGCTGAACCTGCTCGCCAAGTTCCTCTGCTTCGCCATCGTGGCGGCGGGCATCGGATTGGCGTGGGGCCGTGGCGGAATGCTCACCCTGGGCCAGGGCGTGTTCTTCGGCATCGGCGCCTACATCATGGCCATGCACATGCAGCTCGCCGACGCCGCTCGCCTCGGCAACGACGTCCCGGAGTTCATGGAGATCTCCGGCATCAGCGAACTGCCCGGGTTCTGGCAGCCGTTCGCCTCAGCGCCGATGGCCATCCTCGCCATCCTGGTGCTGCCCGCGCTGGTGGCCGCCGTGCTCGGCTGCGGCGTGTTCAAGCGCCGGGTGCGTGGCGCGTACTTCGCCATCCTGAGCCAGGCGCTGGCCGCGGCGCTGGCGATCCTGCTCACCGGCCAGCAGGCCATCGGCGGCTTCACCGGCCTGTCGGACTTCCGCTCCTTCTTCGGATTCCGGCTCTCCGACCCCGTCAACCGCCAGATGCTGTTCTTCATCGCCGCCGGCACGCTGCTGCTGGTCGTCGCGCTGATCCGCCAGCTCAACCGCAGCCGCTACGGCGAACTGCTGGTCGCGGTGCGTGACGCGGAGGAGCGGGTGCGCTTCCTCGGCTACGACCCCGCCAACATCAAGATCGTCGCCTATGTGGTTGCGGCGTTCCTGGCAGGCATCGCGGGTGCGCTGTTCACCCCGATCGTCGGCATCATCTCCCCCGCCGACATCGGTGTCGTCCCGTCGATCGCCTTCCTCATCGGTGTCGCGATCGGTGGCCGCACCACGCTGCTCGGCCCGGTCCTCGGCGCGATCGGCGTCGCCTGGGCGCAGACCTCGCTGTCGGAGTCGTTCCCGTCTGGCTGGACCTACCTGCAGGGCGTGCTGTTCATCGTGGTCGTCGGGTTCATCCCCGCCGGCCTGGCCGGGCTGTGGCCGCTGTTCAAGGGCTGGTGGCAGAGCCGGAAACCGGAGCCGACCCCGGTGCCCGCCGAGCCCGCCGCCGTCGTCACCGAGGAGAAGGTGCAAGCGCGATGACCACACACGAGCCCAAAGCGGGCGGCAACGCGGGCATGCACAGCGACTATCTCGAAATCCGCGGTCTCTCGGTGAGTTTCGACGGCTTCAAGGCGGTCACCGATGTCGACCTGACGGTGCTGCAAGGCGACCTGCGGTTCCTGATCGGCCCCAACGGCGCGGGCAAGACCACCCTCATCGACGCCATCACCGGCCTGGTCCCGGCGACCGGCTCGGCGCAGAAGTCGGGCACCGAACTGCTCGGCAAGAAGGTGCACCAGATCGCCCGCCTCGGCGTCGGCCGCACCTTCCAGACGGCGAGCGTGTTCGAACAGCTCAGCGTGCTGCAGAACCTCGACATCGCGGCGGGCGCAGGCCGTTCGCCGCTGTCGCTGCTGCGCGCGCGCACATCGGTGCTGCCCAGCATCGAAGAGGCCTTGGAGACAACGGGTCTCACCGCGCTGCGGGACAAGCCCGCCGGTGTGCTCGCGCACGGCCAGAAGCAGTGGCTCGAGATCGGCATGCTGCTGGTGCAGAACGCCTCGGTGCTGCTGCTCGACGAGCCGGTGGCAGGCATGAGCGCCGAGGAGCGCGAGGAGACCGGAAACCTGTTGCGCCGCATCGGCGGTGACCGCGTGGTCGTCGTCGTCGAGCACGACATGGACTTCATGCGGTCCTTCGCCACCTCGGTCACCGTCCTCGCGGGCGGCAAGGTGCTCAGCGAGGGCAGCGTCGAAGAGGTGCAGACCGATCCGAAGGTGCAGGAGGTCTACCTCGGCACCGCATCACTCGCCGAGGACGAGACGAACAAGGAGTCGGCCGATGCTTGAACTACACGACATCCACTCGGGATACGGGCGCACCGAGGTGATCCATGGCGTCAGCCTGACGGTGCCCGACGACAGCGTGGTCGCCATCATGGGCCACAACGGCGCAGGCAAGACCACCCTGCTGCGCACGGCCGTCGGCCTGCTGCCGACCAAGTCGGGAACGATCACCTTCGACGGCGAGAAGATCACCAAGCTCTCCCCGTCACAACGGGTCAAGCGTGGCATCGCCTACGTGCCGCAGGGGCAGCAGAGTTTTCCCCAGCTGACCACCGCCGAGAACCTGCAGGTCGTCGCGGACGGGCGCAAGCGCGGCAAGGCGCTGATCGAGGAATCGCTCGCGCTGTTCCCCGCGCTGCGTGAGCTACTGACCCGCAAGGCCGGGCTGCTCTCCGGCGGTCAGCGGCAGCAGCTGGCCATCGCGCGGGCCCTGATCACCGAGCCCAGGCTGCTCATCCTCGACGAGCCGACCGAGGGTATCCAGCCGTCGGTGGTCGCCGAGATCGAGCGCACCATCATCGACCTCACCCAGCGCGGTGGGCTCAGTGTGCTGCTGGTCGAGCAGCACATCGGCTTCGCTCTGCAAGCCGCCCAGCACTATTACGTGCTGCATTCGGGCCATCTCGGCTCGTCGGGCGAGGGTGGGGCCGGTGCGGAATCCGCGGTCCGCGCGGCGATGGCGATCTGAACGCAGGCCCGCGCATGGGACGCAGCGGCTCAGGCGAGGGCATCCGGGTGCCGCTGGCCGAGCGCGTCTATGTGGCGCTGCGGGACGACCTCGCGACCGGCGCGCTCCAGCCCACCGAACGACTCCGCGCCGAACGGCTGGCCCAGCGGTACGGCGTCTCGCGCACCCCGGTGCGCGAGGCGCTGGCCAGGCTGCAGGCCGACGGGCTGGTGCAGCGCCACACCGACGGCCTCTATCCGTACCGCCTGCGCCTGGCGGAGCTGGACGAGCTCTATGAGCTGCGGATCGTGCTGGAAGCGCGCGGTTTTCAGCGGATCGACGCCACCGACTCGGTCCAGCCGCACAGTCCCGGCGCGCACGACCTGCCAGCCGTGCGCGCCGAACTGGATCGCTGGCGTGAATACCGGGACACCCCACCGGAACCGGGGCCCGAGCTGGTGGCGGCGGACGAGCGATTCCACACCGAACTGCTTCGGGCAGCGGGCAATTCGGCGCTCGCCGAGGCGCTGACAGCGGTGTACTTGCGAGTGCGCCCGGTCCGCACCATGGATGTGCCGAACGCCGAACGGGTCGCGGCGATGACCGCCGACCACATCACCATCGCCGAGCAGGTGCTGGCGGGCGAGCTGGACCAGGCCCTGCACACCCTCACCACCCATATCTCTTCCTCCCGCGCCCATGTCCGGGTGCGCACCGAGCAGGCGATCGCCTTCACCAAACTCGGTCGTGCCGTGCGGGATTGAGACTCAGCAGTCGTTCTGGAAGGGCCAGCACACCGTCGACTCCCTGCCGGCAGGCGTGCTGGGCGCCCTGGTCGTGGTCTGGGTGGTGTCCGAGGTCGTCCGCGGGTTCGGCGGATCGTTCAGC
Source organism: Nocardia sp. NPDC060259 (assembly GCF_042728775.1). Lineage (NCBI taxonomy): Bacteria > Bacillati > Actinomycetota > Actinomycetes > Mycobacteriales > Nocardiaceae > Nocardia > Nocardia sp. NPDC060259. Next base: position 103,678 of record NZ_JBHXAY010000005.1, on the reverse strand, counting down.
AGGGCTGACCCGACCACAAGGAACACGACGAATACGCCGATCAGGGCGGCCGCGAACACGATCAGCCCCGCCAGCTTTCCCCGCCGGGTCGGGTCCGCCGGTGGCGGCGCCTGGACCGGTTCGGTGAATCTGCGTGGCTGCGGCGGGATCGGCTGCTGCGTCGGACGGGTGCCGTCGAAACCGTCGGCGGCGAGGTCGGCACGCGAGGGTGCCAGGTCACCGACGCCCAGCGCGGTGCACGTGGTGAGTACCCGGTCGATGGTCCATTCGCGAGGTCCCGCGGAGAACCCCTCCAGATAGACCCGCAGCTCATGGGCATCGATGGTGTTCGCGACGAGCACATCCAGTCCTGGTCGCAGCGCGGTGCGCGCCGGTCGCACCACCACGCCCCGATAGGGCACCATCACCACCGCGCCGGACACGTGCCTGCTGTCCTGCAACGCCTGCTCCAGCGCCACCCGTACCGCGTGCACGCCGTGCTCGACCCGATCGGTCAGGCCCGCCGACTGCTCGGTATCCAGATCCAGCGGACTGTCACTGATCGTCCAGGTGCCCGCCGACACCGCGAGCAGGCCGCTCTGCCGTCGCCGGAACCCCTTCACCTCGACGACCGTGATCCCCCGCGGCGTCACGATCACCGCGCCCAGCCTGCGATCGCCCACCTGGCAATCGACCAGCGCGAGCCCCGTGCTCGGATAGGCGCGCAGGCATTCGACGAACTCCCGCTCGGCACCGGATAGCTCCGCACCCGGTCTGATCCGAACCAGCATTCCGATGTTCCCCTACCAGTGCTGCGACCTCACACCGCCGCTGGGCGCTGCGGTACCCACCGATCATGACGCGCAACTGTTGCGAAAACCACTGGAAACCAAAGAAAACCGGGACTCTCGCACAGTCGGCACCGAAATTCGATACCGGCGAGTACGCTCCGACTCGACCAGGCGACGTCGAGAAGGCAGGTGGACACCAGATGGCCGCAGCACCCCGACCTCGGGTTTCGCCGGGACGATTCGGCGAGCTCGGACCGATCAACTGGGTTGTCTGGCAAGTGCTTTCCCGCGCCTCGGGCACCGACGACGCGCATCTTTTCAGCACACTCGGGCGCACCGGCGGATTGTTCCGCGGCTGGCTGCATTTCTCCGGCAAGCTCATGCCGGGCGGGCGGCTGCCCCGCGCCGAGGCCGAGCTGGTCATCCTGCGCGTCGCGCATCTGCGCGAGTGCGCCTACGAGACCGACCACCATCGCCGCCTCGGCCGCAAAGCGGGCCTGACCGCCGTCGAGATCGACCGGGTCGGCACCGGCGCCGATGCCGAGGGCTGGACACCGCGCCAGCGGGCCCTGCTCACCGTCACCGATCAGCTCGTGACCACCCGGAATGTGGACGACGCGGCCTGGGCGGAGCTCGCCGCGCACTACGACGAACGGCTGCTGATCGAGATCGTGCTGCTGATCAACCAGTACGAGGGCCTGGCCGCCACCATCACCACCCTGCGGATCGATCGCGATACCTTCTAGAACTGTGACCCAGGTCATAGAGCGGAACCCGCACTCTCCTCGCCATCGTTAAGGCGTACAAAGTACGGAGTTCATCGCACCGAGGAGAACCGCATGCAGATCACCGGCTCAGCCATCTCGCTCAATGTCGCCGACCCGCAGGCATCGGCCCGGTTCCTGATCGACCACCTCGGGTTCACCGAGCAGATGGCCACGGACGGGTTCGTCTCCCTGCAACGCGCCGACGCCGGAATGAACGTCATCTACCTGCGCACCGGGCTGAGCACGTTCAAGCCGGCGCGGATCGCGGGCAGCGCGGGCGACGGCACCCTCGTGGTGTTCGTCGTCGACGACATCGACACCGAGTACGAACGCCTGCGCGGCGAGGGCGTCCCGATCGAGACGGCCATCGAGACCGAGGAGTGGGGCGAGCGCTACTTCCAGATGACCGACCCGAACGGGATCGTCATCCAGCTCGTGCAGTGGGTGTGATCAGCGGCGCGCGACCCGCAGCGCGGCCACGATCATCGGGATCTGCAGCGGCAGGCGCGCCAGCACACCGGCCTTGAACGCGCCGGACGCCTTCGGGTTGCCGACCACGTCGACGGCCATCTGGACGTTGGCCGGGAAGACGCCGACGAACAGCGCCGCGGCCAGCCAGCCGCCGAGGCGACGAGTGCGCGGCACCGCGAGTGCCGTCGCCACGCCGAGCTCGGCGACCCCGGACGCGTAGGTGTAGTTCCGCGGGTTGCCGGGCAGCTTCGGCGGCACGATGCCGTCGAAGGGCTTCGGCGCGACGAAGTGCAGGACACCCACCACGAACAGCAGCCCGCTCAGATAGGAGTGCGTGCGTCGACGGGGAGTTTCGGTAGCCACACCCGAACTCTGCCACACGGCTCCCCGTCCGCCCACCCCTGATCTCAGCCCAGAATCGCCCGGAACGCCTCGACAGCCGGGGTCACCGGGCGGCCGAGGAGCTTGGCCAGATCACCGGTGCGGACCTCGAGCAGTCCTTCGGCGATACCGGCGTCGGCGTCGGCCAGCGCCGTCGCCACCGGCTCGGGCAGACCCGCCTGGCCGAGGACAGCGGCGTAGTCGGCTTCGGCCAGATTCTCGTAGCGCACCGGCGTGCCGATGACCTCGGTGATCGCGGCGGCGATGTCCGCGCCGGTCAGCGCGGTGTCGCCGCCGAGTTCGTAGACGCGGCCCTCGTGGCCGTCGGTGGTGAGCACGGCCGCCGCCGCCTCGGCGTAGTCGGCGCGCGCGGCGCCGGAGACCTTGCCGTCACCCGATGCGCCCGCGAGCACGCCGGTCTGGGCGGCGTGCGCGGCGCCGGCGGCGTAGTTCTCCCAGTACCAGCTGTTGCGCAGCAAGACCGTCGGCACCGTCGCGGTCGCGAGAACTTCCTCGGTGCCGCGATGTTCCTGCGCGAGGATCATCCGGTTGTCCGGCGCGACCGGGATGCTCGTGTAGGCGAGCAGCCGCACACCCGCGCGCTCGGCGGCCCGGATGACATTGGTGTGCTGGGCGACCCTGGCGCCGAACTCGTTGCCCGAGATCAGCAGCACCCGGTCGACACCCGCGAGCGCGGCGTCGAGAGCGGCCGGGTCGTCGTAGGCGGCCTGGCGTAGCTGCGCGCCACGTGCGGCGAGGTCGGCCACCTTGGCGGGATCGCGCACGATCGCCACCGGCTGCTCCCCCGCCGCCAGCAGGGCCTCGACGACAAGCCTGCCCAGCTGTCCACTCGCTCCGGTCACCGCAACGGTCATGATCTTCCTCCAGGTTTCGCACTGATTTTCAGGTACTAACTATTCGTAAGCACTATCCATTCCGCAAGCGATCTGGTCAAGGGCGGTACGATCGCCCCATGAGCACGCAGCCCACGTCGACCGACGACGATCAGGCGCTGGAAGCCGACGTCTTCGCCCGTAACTGCACGTCGCGGCCCGTACTGCAGAATGTCGCCAGCCGGTGGGGTGTGCTGGCACTGGTGGCCCTACGCGAGGGCCCGTACCGGTTCAGCGCGCTGCGCCGACGGGTCGACGGCGTGAGCGAACGAATGCTGTCGCAGACCCTGCAAACACTCGAACGCGACGGCATGGTTCATCGCGAAGTGCTCGAAGCCATTCCACCGCGGGTGGAGTACACGCTCACCGAGCTCGGCGCGCAGGTGGCCGAGCGGTTGGAGTCACTGGTCGTGGTCCTCGAGTCCAATATGGACACCATCCGCGAAGCCCAGGAGAACTATCACCGCTGAGTCAGCGCGCGAGCAGGTCCGAGACGGTGACGAACCGGTAGCCCTGCGCGCGCAGGCCGGTGACGATATCGGGGACCGCGGTGGCCGATTCGCCGCCGTGCATGACGTGCAGCAGCACGATCGAGCCCGGCTCGGTCTGCGCCAGGGTGTCGGTGACGATCGCTTCGCGGGTGGCGCCACCCGCCGAGTCGGGTTCGACATCCCAGGTCACCGTGGTGCGATCGTGGTCGGCGAGGTAGTTCGGGAGAGACCAGAGTTTCTTGCCGTAGGGCGGACGGAAGGTGATCGGGCCCTGGTAACCGGTGCGGCGGATCTCGGCGTCGGTGCGTTCGATCTCGTCGCGCACGGTGTCGCCGGAGATCAGGACCATCCGGCGGTGGGAGTACGAGTGGTTGCCGATCTCGTGGCCCGCGGCCGCGATCGCCGCACCGTATTCGGGGTGGGCGGCCAGATCCTCGCCGACCAGGTAGAAGGTGGCGGGAACCCGCAGTTCGGCGAGCATGCGGAGAATCTCGGGCGTGCGATCGGTCGGCCCGTCGTCGAAGGTCAGCGCAACCAGCTTCTCGTCGGTGTCGACCCGATCGACCAGGGTGCCCGTCAGCTGATAGGTCCGCGAGTTCATCAACACATACACTCCGGCGACGACCGCCAGCACTACAACAACCCCCGCAGCCCCACCAACCAACCACCGACGCAATGTCTGTTCCGCCTCCCCGAGTATTCAAGCCAGACTAATGCGCGGGGCTGCGTCAGCGTTGGCGGGCGGTGGAAACTCACCGGGTCAGGTCAGCCCGTGCCCGGTGAGTTACCCATGTTCGTTCGTTTTTCGGGCGTCGCTTACACGATGACCTGGGTGATGTCGCCTGGGTTCAAGTAGTCGAAGAAGCGGTGGGCGCCGTCCTCGGTCATGCGCACACATCCGTGCGACTGCGAATTGACCGGGCCGACATGGAATGCCATGTCACCGTTGAAGAAGGTGGCCCAGCGCATCGGCGCATTGTGCATCGTGCTCCAGTGGAATTCCCGCTTGAAGGAAATCTTGGTCACCGCTGGCGGAGTTTCGTAACCGGCCATGCCGTGCGAAATCGGTGTCGGGCCGAAGATGACACGGCCGTTGTCGACCAGCCACGCCTCGTTCGTCGACAGCCGCATGCACGCCCTTGCCTCGACCACCGGGCACGGCGACGCGGTCGGAATGATCGAGGGAACGCCGGGAATATCGGGGCCACCGGGAAACAGTGGTTCGGCCATCGCGGGTGCCATCGTGCCGAATCCGGCCACTGCCAGCAACGCTGCAGAACGTACTACCCAACCGAGAATTCGCTTCACATCCGTTGCCTCTCTGCCCGCCTCCCCGCGCCTTCTGCCGGTCGTAGGGGACGCCAACAGCACGGTGCCGGGCTGGCGGTCACGAGGAAGTCAGCTTGTGGGCGTGCCCGGCGAGTTACCCATGTACTCACGAGATCAGGTGTAGCGACTAACAAGCGAACGAAGAACTACACGGATCATCGTGGACGGCACCCGAATCCGCCAAATCGCCGCCCGGATATTTGCCGAAAAGAAATACACGCGATTCGTGTCGCGGACATGACTGAGGGGCGGCCGCTCGGCGACCGCCCCTCGTGTCTTCGACCGATCAGAAGTTGATCATGTGGCCGGCGAGGCCGTGGATCGCTTCCTGCAGCGCTTCGCTGAGCGTCGGGTGGGTGTGCACGTTGCGCGCGAGCTCGTTGACGGTGAGGTCCCACTTCTGGGCCAGGGTCAGCTCGGGCAGCAGCTCGGAGACGTCGGGGCCGATGAGGTGGCCGCCGATGAGTTCGCCGTGGGTCTTGTCGGCGATGAGCTTCACGAAACCGGTCGGGTCGGCCAGGCCGTGCGCCTTGCCGTTGGCGGTGAACGGGAAGGTCGCGACCTTCACGTCGTAGCCCTCGTCGCGGGCCTGGGCCTCGGTGAGACCGAAGCTGGCGACCTGCGGCTGACAGAAGGTGGCACGCGGCATCATCCGGTAGTCACCGAGGGTCATGGTCTCGGCGCCCGCGATGGTCTCGGCGGCGACCACACCCTGCGCCTCGGCGACGTGCGCGAGCTGCAGCTTGGCGGTGACGTCACCGATCGCGTAGATGTGCGGCACGTTGGTGCGCATGTTGTCGTCGATCGCGATGGCGCCGCGTTCGAGGGCGACACCGGTGGTCTCCAGGCCGTAGCCGTCGACCCGCGGCGCGAAGCCGACGGCCTGCAGCACCTTGTCGACGGTGACGGTCTCGACCGCGCCGGACTTGTTGTCCTTGATCTGGACGGTGACCTTGGAGCCGTCGTCGTCGATCGTCTGCACGGCCGCACCGGTGGTGATGGTGATGCCGAGCTTCTTGTACTGCTTGGTGATCTCCTTGGAGACGTCCTCGTCCTCGTTCGGCAGCGCGCGATCGAGGAACTCCACGATCCGCACGTCGACGCCGTAGTTCTTCAGGACGTAGGCGAACTCCATGCCGATCGCGCCCGCGCCGACGATCAGGATCGAGCCGGGCAGGTCGCGGGTGAGGATCTGCTCCTCGTAGGTGACCACGTTCTCGGAGAGCTGGGTGCCCGGCAGCAGCTTGGTGGTGGTGCCGGTGGCGATGATGACGTTGTCGAACGTGATCGACTCGGTGCCGCCCTTGGTGAGGGCGACATCGAGCGAGTTCGGGCCGGTGAAGGAACCGAGGCCGTCGAACTCGTCGATCTTGTTCTTCTTCATCAGGAAGTGCACGCCCTTGACGCGCCCGTCCGCCACCTTGCGGCTGCGATCGAAGGCGGCGCCGAAGTCGAAGCTGACCTCACCGGAGATGCCGAAGGTCTTGGCTTCCTTGTGGAAGATATGGGCCAGTTCGGCGTTGCGCAGCAGTGCCTTGGACGGGATGCAGCCCACGTTCAGGCACACGCCACCCCAGTATTTCTGCTCGACAATCGCTGTTCGCAGGCCGAGTTGAGCGGCACGGATCGCGGCGACGTATCCGCCGGGACCAGCGCCGAGAACGACGACATCGTAGTGGGAAGTCACGACCCCGAGCCTAACTCTGTTTCGGGGAGTTCACCCACCCGTCCCCCACATAGGTGAGATGTGCGCGTGACCGGCGGCTGGTCACCGACGGCGCGGCCGTGGCGGGGCCAGATCGGTCGCGCCGAGCACCTTGCGCAGCGTGGCGGCCATGGCCTCGAGTTCGCCGGGTTCCGCCTGGGCGCCGAGGCGGCGTTCGATGCCGTCGAGGTAGTGCGGGGCCGCCTCGCGGAACCGCTGCCGTCCGAGGTCGGAGATGGCAACGAGCGCGGATCTGCCGTCGTCGGGGTTGGTCTCGCGAGACAGCAGGCCGTTCGATTCCAGTTCCGCGACAAGGCGACTCACCCGGGTACGGCTGAGGACGACCTTCTCGCCGAGGTCGCTCATCCGCATCGGCCCGGCGGCATCGAGCTCGAGGAGAACGTCGTACCAGGTCAGCGGTAGTCCACAGGCTTTGCGCAGTTCGGCGTCGAGCTCGGGGACGAGGGCGGCGTGCACCTGCAGCAACGCGGCCCACGCGGCGACCGCGGGACGACGGGACGGCTGTTCGTTCAGCACCACACCACCATAAACCACTTGCGTGCGTGCGCACACAAATAGTAGCGTGTGCACGCACATAAATTCTTTCGACGACTGAGGTGGACCCCATGACCGCACTCATCACCCGCGACGAACTGGCGAAGGAAATCGCGGCGAACACCGTGACCGTGCTCGACGCCCTCGGCCCCGAGTACTACGCCAAGGCGCACCTGCCCGGCGCCCTCAACCTGATCGAGGACGAGGTCGCCGACCGCGCCCCCGACCTGCTCCCCGACCGCGACGCGGCCATCGTGACCTACTGCTCGAACGCGGCCTGCGGCAACAGCCAGGCCGTAGCGAGCAAGCTGGAAGCGCTCGGCTATACCCACGTCCGCAAGTACCGCGAGGGCATCCAGGACTGGGCCGACGCCGGCCTGACGATCGAAACCTCGGTCTGACCACACGGCCGCCGCCCCGGCCACCTGGCATCGCCACGGTGGCCGGTCGCCGCGCGCCGGGCTCTCGGGGGTTGACGCACTAGGGTCGAGGAGGTGAGTGGTGCTACGTCGGCGGACGGGATCGGTAGCCGTCTCGACGGCACAGCGTCCACCCATCTCGTCCGGCTGCTCGTCCAGGCCGCGAGGGCGGCGGGCGCGGCGCAGGACCAGCTGGCACGCGTCCCCGGCACCGATGAGGTGACCCTGCGCGGGGAGCTCAACCGGATCCCGATGAGTTCATTGCTGCGGTTGTGGGAGTTGATCGCGCACGCGCGACCCGGCGCCGGATCGGGGGCCGCGATCGCCGCCGCCGCACCGCTCGGCTCACTCAACACCTGGGACTATCTGGTGACCACCGGTGCGACACTGGCGGATTCGCTGCGCGCGGCCCAGCCGTATCACCGCCTGGTCACCGCGGCCACCGAGGGCTTCGATCTGTCCGGCGACGGCGACCTCACCATCGGCTACCGGACCTCGGCCGGCGATCCGGCGGTGGCCTCGGTGGTCAACGAGTACGTGCTCGCCTACTACCTGCGCCGCGCGCGCGAAGCGATCGGCCGACCGCTCGTCCCTGCCCGGGTGAGCTTCGGCCACTCCGCGCCCGCCGACCGCACCGGGCTGATCGCCGTATTCGGCACCGCCGACATCGAATTCGACGCCGAGGCGGATGCGATCACCTTCCACGCCGACGACGCCACCGCACCACTCGCCCGCGCCGACCCGATGCTGTCCGACCTGATGCGCAGCCACGCCGACCTGGTCCTGGCCTCCGCCCGCCCGATCGCCGACCCCCTCGACGCTTTTCGCATCGCCCTCGGCGCAGCCCTGGACGCGGGCGACCCAGCTCTGCCCCGCGTCGCGAAGAGTCTCGCCATGAGCGAGCGCACCCTGCAACGCCACCTGGCCGAACACGGGACCTCCTGGCGCGACGAACTCGACCTGCTCCGTCACGAGCGCGCGAAAGACCTTCTGCGCCAGGGTCACAGCACCTCGACGGTGGCGCAGCGACTCGCCTTCACCGATGACCGCGCCCTGCGCAAGGCGTTCCACCGATGGACCGGCGCCGCGCCGACCGCAGCACGCGCACGGTGAGCCCACGCGGCCCGGCGGTACGACATCTCCACGCGCCGGGGCGCCGCTGACATGTCGAGCGTCCGGCACGCGGCGACCGTGTCGTGAACGGACCGGGTGGTGGCGTCAGCGGACCTGGGAGCGCGGACCCGGCCGCCATAACGTAGTCAGCACCGGAGAAAAACACCGGCTGACCTCGAAAGAAGGCTCGATCATGTCGAACACGACCACCGCAGCGCTGCCGACCTACACCCGCGAGATCCACCTGGCCGCCCGGCCGAACGGCGCTCCGGTGGCGACCGATTTCGCCCTCGTCGAGCGCGAGCTGCCCGCCCTGGAAGACGGCCAGATCCTCGTCCGCAACACCTGGATGTCGGTCGACCCGTACATGCGTGGCCGGATGGACGACAAAGAGTCCTACATCCCGCCGTTCGAACTCGGTGCGGCACTGGATGGTTCGGCCATCGGCGAGGTGATCGCCTCCCGCGCCACCGATATCGCGGTCGGCACCACGGTCTCGCACTTCGCGGGCTGGCGCGAACACGCCGTCGTCGACGCCGCCACCGCGACCCCGATCGACACGGAACTGGCCGCGCCGCAGCACTTCCTGAGCGTGCTCGGCACCACCGGCCTCACCGCCTACGCGGCACTGACCGACGTCGCCCAGGTCAAGCCCGGCGACACCGTGTTCATCTCGGCCGCCGCCGGCGCGGTCGGCAGCGTGGCGGGCCAGATCGCCAAGGCGCTCGGCGCGAAGCGCGTGATCGGCTCGGCGGGCGGACCCGCCAAGACCCGAAAGCTGCTCGAGGAGTTCGGCTTCGACGCCGCCATCGACTACCGCGCCGGCGATCTCGCCGGACAGCTCGCGGCCGCCGCTCCCGACGGCGTCGACGTCTACCTCGACAGCGTCGGCGGCGAACACCTGAAGGTCGCCATCGAGGCACTCGAGCAGCACGGCCGGATCGCCCTGGTCGGCGCGATCAGCGGCTACAACGGCGCCACCGCGGAGCAGACACCGGACCTCTACCTCGCGGCGACGAAGGAAGCCACCCTGCGCGGCATGCTGGTGACCAGCTACTTCCCGATCTTCGGCGAGTACATCGCCAAGGCGGCTGGCTGGCTCGCCGACGGCACCCTGCGCACCACCGAAACCGTCTATGAAGGCCTCGACCAGGCCCCCGCCGCCTTCCTCGGCGTCCTCACCGGCGCCAACACCGGCAAGATGCTCGTCCACCTGGGCTGACCCGAAGGCCCCGCCACACCGAACACCTCGGTCCGGCGGGGCCGAAGGCCGTCCGACGTCAGTCCCGCCAGACCTGACCCGCGACGCGCGCGAAATTGCCACCGAAGATGGCCGCGCGCTCGCCGGCGTTGAACCCACGGTCGGCGAGGAGATCGTCCAGGCCTGGCACCTCGGATTCTCCGAGCAGATCCTCGGGCGGTGTCCATTGCAGCGGACCCCACGCGGTGTAGGACTCCGAGAACGCGCCGGGGTTGTCGCGGATCTCGTCGTTGAATTCCTGGCCGTCGAACGAATAGTCCGAGCTGACCCCGATGTGCTCGATCCCGAGCAGGTCGACACCGTAGCGAATCTGATCCGCCATCGCCGCCACCCGTTCGGCCCGCGCATCAGGCTCGTTGTGCCCCAGGAAGATTCCCACGCCGTTGATGCCGATCACCCCACCGGTAGCGGCGCACGCGCGAGCCTGCTCGTCGGTGATATTGCGCGGGTGTTCCCACAGCGCGGCGAAATTGGAGTGGCTGTAGATCATCGGCACGGCCGTGTGCGTGGCGATGTCGAGACCGGTGCGCCGCGAACAGTGTGAACCGTCGGCGAACATGCCGACCTCGTTGAGCTTGCGCACCAGGTCTTTTCCATAGCCGGTGAGGCCGGTGTCCTCGGTGTCGAGACACCCACAGCCCGCCGCGTTGGCATGGTTGTAGGTGGGCAGCAGCGAGCGCACCCCGAGCCGGTAGAACATCTCGACGTTGTCCAGATCGCCGCCGAGCGGGCCGGAGTCCTCCAGGTCGAAGGCGAGGGCGATCGCGTCGTCGACGATATCGTCCAGGCTCGCCACCAGCCGAAACCGTGGATCGGCCGCCGCCTGTTCCCGGAACCGATGCAGCAGTACCAGCGAATCCTCGGTGGTCTGCGGCGAATAGCCCACATTGACCGACAGATACGACCCCAGCGGATACCGGGCGAGTTCGCCGATCCGCGCCGCGTGATGCAACGGCAGACAGCAATGCTGCTCCCACAGGAAGGGCGGCACGCTTCACCTCCGGTTCATGAGTCGTGACCTGCGATCCTACGTTTCGCAACACACCCGGAACCGGACCGACGCTAACGCTATGTCTGATTAGTCCGATTAATCAGTACTTTCCTCCCACTGCCCCGAAGGCGGTGCGACATGCGTCGCTTCCTCGTATTCCTCGCCACACTCGCGTCCTGCGCGGGCCTATGGACCATTCCGGCCGCAGCCACCCCGTCCTACTGCGGACTGACCTGGGGCTCACTCGACAAGTCGAGCTCGAACTATTCGACGGCCGCCGTCGCCGATGTCAGGGCAGGCCGCCACGAATGCTTCGACCGCCTCGTGGTCGACCTGTCCGGCCCGCTCGCCGGCTACCGCGTCGGCTACGTCGACACCGTCACCATGGACGGCTCCGGCGCGACGGTCCCGCTGCGCGGCGGCGCGTTCCTCCAGGTGGTGGTTCAGGCCCCCGCTTACGACTCCGCGGGCACCAGCACCTACCGCCCCGCCGACCGCACCGAACTCGTCGACGTGCGCGGCTACCCGTCCTTCCGCCAGGCGTCCTGGGCCGGGTCGTTCGAGGGCCAGACCACCCTCGGCCTCGGCGTACGCGCCCGCCTCCCGTTCCGGGTCCTCACCCTCGAGAACCCCGCACGCGTGGTGATCGACGTCGCCCACTACTGGTGACGCTCACCGGCCGCCCCGGGATGTGATCGGCCACATCGGCAACAATGTGGGGATGAGTGGCGTTGAGCAGGACGTGACAGATCCCTATCTCTGGCTCGAGGAAGTGACCGACGAGGCCGCGCTGGACTGGGCGCGCGCCCGCAACGAGGTGGTGCAGCAGCGGTTCGCGGCGACGGATCGGTTCGCCGAGCTGGAGCGGCGCGTGCTCGCCATGCTCGACGACGACACCAAGATCGCCTACCCCGGCCGGCGCGGGCCGTGGCTCTACAACTTCTGGCGCGACGCCGAGCACCAGCGCGGGCTGTGGCGGCGGACCACCTTCGAGTCCTACGCCACCGACGACCCCGAGTGGGATGTGCTGATCGACGTCGACGCCCTCGCCGAGGCCGACGGGGAGAACTGGGTGTGGTCGGGTGCGGCGGTCCTGCGGCCCAGCCAGGAGCGCGCCATCATCCACCTGTCCCGAGGTGGCGCCGATGCGACCGTCGAGCGTGAATTCGACCTGACCACAAGGGCATTCATCGCCCCGGAGGACGGCGGGTTCTCCCTGCCGGAGGCCAAGTCCCGGATCGGCTGGATCGATGCCGATACCGTCTATGTCGGAACCGATTTCGGCCCCGGCTCGCTCACCGATTCCGGATACCCGCGCATCGCCAAGCGCTGGCGGCGCGGCACCGAGTTGGCCGTCGCGGAAACGGTGTACGAGGGAAAGCCGGGCGATGTCTCGATCGGCGCGGGCTACGATCGCCACCCCGGCTACGAGCGGCACTATCTGCACCGGTCGACGGACTTCTTCAACAGCGAGGTATCCCTGCTCGACGACGGCGCGTGGCGCCTGATCGAAACGCCGACCGACGCCGATGTCGACTGGTACCGCGACTGGCTGCTGGTGCGCCTGAAGACCGCGTGGACGCCGGGCGAGACCACCTACCTTCCCGGCAGCCTCCTGGTCACGAATCTGAACGACTTCCTCGCCGGCGCACGCGAATTCGAGGTGTTGTTCACCCCCGACCCGCACACCTCGCTGGAATCGTTCGGCTGGACCGAGAACCACCTGATCCTCACGACCCTGCGCGATGTGCAGACCGGGCTACGCGTGCTCACTCCCGGACCCGACGGCTGGACCGAGGCCGAACTCGCCGATTCACCCGCGATGTCCAGCACCTCGGTGAACAACCTCGACCCGCTCGACGGCGGCGACGAATTCATGCTCACCACCACCGGATTCACCACGCCGACCACCCTGCTCGGCAGCGCCGTCGGCGAGTCAGCCACCGTGCTCAAGCAGGCGCCCGCCTATTTCGACGCCACCGGCATCGAGACCGAGCAGTTCTTCGCGACCTCCGACGACGGAACCGCCGTCCCCTACTTCGTGATTCGTCACCGTGACCGTCGCGGAACACCGGGCCCGACCATCATGAACGGCTACGGCGGATTCGAGGTCTCCAGGACCCCGCTGTATCTCGGCTCCGCCGGTATGGGGTGGCTGGAGCGCGGCGGCACCTATGTGATGGCCAATATCCGCGGCGGCGGCGAATACGGCCCCGAATGGCATACCGCGGCACTGAAGGAACACCGGCACCGCGCCTTCGAGGACTTCGCCGCGGTCGCCCGCGACCTGGTGACCCGTGGCATCACCACCCCCGACCGGCTCGGCGCGATCGGCGGCAGCAACGGCGGCCTGCTGATGGGCGTCATGCTCACCCGCTACCCGGAACTGTTCGGTGCGATCGTCTGCCAGGTGCCACTGCTGGACATGCGGCGCTATCACCTGCTGCTGGCGGGCGCGTCCTGGGTGGCCGAGTACGGCGACCCGGACAAGCCGGAGGAATGGGCCTACATCAGCGAGTACTCGCCGTATCAGAACACCGACACCGACAAGCAGTACCCGCCGATCCTGCTCGCCACCTCCACCCGCGACGACCGCGTGCACCCCGGACACGCGCGAAAGATGGCGGCGCTGCTGGAATCCCAGGACCGCACCGTCTGGTACTACGAGAACATCGAGGGCGGGCACGGCGGCGCGGCCGACAACAAGCAGCAGGCGTTCCTGAGCACCCTGGTCTACGAGTTCTTCACGCAGATGCTGATCGAGGACCGTCGCTCGGCGTAGGCCTCAGCGGTCGCGCAGCCACTTCTCGACGACGTCGACGGTGGAGTCCGGATTGGTGATCCAGCCGTTGTGCCCCAGTGCCTCCGGCTGGAACCACCGGGTGACCTGCGCGGCGGGCAGTTTGCTCAGCAGGTGGTCGGCGGAGGTCTGCGGCGCCAGGTCGTCACCGGCGATGGTGATCGACAGGACGGGGAACTTCAACCGCGAGATCCGTTCCTCGTAGTCGATGTCGGCGCCGACGGGCACGAACCGTCCGGTGCGGGCCAGCCGGGCCCAATCCGACATGAGCACCTTGGACTGCCTGCCGTAGGCACGGCGGCCGAGCATGTCGCCCGGCCAGAACCCGGCCAGATTCGACGCGACCGCCACCGCGGCCGTGCCGACCAGCATCCCGGGCCCGAGCACGCCGCGATACCCGCGGAAATACGGTGTGCCCGAGGCGACCAGGATCAGCCCCGCGATCCGGCCACGCGCCCTGGCCGCGTACATGACGGAGAGCTGCCCGCCCATGCTGTGCCCGAGCAAGTACGGGGTGCTGTCGGGGAAGCGGCCGCGCACCGCCTGCAGCATCGCCGGGAAGTCGACCGAGGCCAATTCGTGGTAGCCGTAGGCACTGTCGGCATCGGGCCGGTGGGTGCTGTCGCCGTTGCCGCGCAGTTCGCCGATGGCCACGTCGAAACCGCGCTGGGCCAGGCGGTCGCCGAAGTACTCGTAGAACTCTCCCGGCACGGCGAGGCCGGGCACGATGACGACAACGGGCCGCGGCGCGTCCGGCGTGACCGGATGCCGGTGCGAGCCGCGCGCCGGAATGAGCCGCACGGGCAGTGTGGTTCCGTCGGGAACCTGGATCGGGACGACCTCGACCCGGGGCATCAGGCCCCTACCGCACCGAGAATCACCCGACTCAGCACCTGGATCACGTCGTCCAGCGGCGGCCTGGGATCCGAGCCGCTCCAACCGTCGACGACGTAGTTGACCGCGCCGATGATCGCCAGCACGCGCAACTCGTAGTCGCCGGGCGGGATCTCGCCGTGCATGGCGGCGTCCTCGGCGGCGCTGGCCAGCAGCGACCCCCACACCCGCCGCAGCTCCAGCCGGAACTTCTCGACCTTGGGCCCCGCGCCGACCACTTCGACCAGCGCCACCCGCGCCTTGCGCGGATCGGCCCCGATCGCCTCGACATAGGCGCGAACGGCGGTCTCGATCTGCTCGAGCACCGGTGCGTCGGTCTTCGCTTCGAGAGCGACGGCGACCGCTTCGCGCGATTGCCGATCGATCTGCTCGTACAGTTCCAACAGCAGCGACTCGCGGCCGGTGAACTCCTCGTAGAACTGACGGGACGAGAGCCCCGCGTCCTTACAGATGGCACCGACCGAACTGTTGGCGTACCCGTCGCGCGCGAAGACCGTCAGGCCTGACTCCAGAAAACGCGCACGCCGCTGGCGTTGCCGGTCCTCTACGGGTTGCCCGGCATACATTCGTCCCGTATTCGCATCCTGTGACATTGTCGCTGACAATACCGAAGGGCCCGATCCCCTCGTCATGGATCGGGCCCTTCGGCCGCCCTTCCGGCTTACCGCGCGTTAGCCGAAAGTTGGCTATAGTCCGCTCAGTTGCCCGAGGCCTGCGCAGAACCACTGCTGAGCGAGCTGGTGAGCAGGCCGAGCAGGAGGGTCAGAATGTTGCCGTCAGAGCTGTCATCGGTGATGTTGTAAAGCATGTGTCACTCCAAGTTGATGCTTTGTGACTACGTTGTCACTGGCCATTTGCCGTCTCGGACGATACCGAGCCAAATCTGAACAGGGAGTGTTTTAGAGGAATTTTCTAGAACTTTTTTGTCACTCCGCACAAGCCCCAAGAACTTCCGGCTCGCCAAGGCTCAACATGAGCCGATTCGCCCACGAGAACGAGGCGGTCGACAGCACCAGATCGTGAATGTCGGCGTCATCGAAACCCAGCAGCCGCAGGCGTGCCAGTTCCGCGTGCGCGGGCCGTGGCGGTTGCGCGGCCAACGCGGCGGTGAAATCGATGATCGCGTCCCATCGTTCGTCGATCCGTACCGTCACCCCGTCGTCCAGCAGCCGCTGCACATCCGCTGCGCGCTTGGACAACTGAGATGTGAAACGAGAGTGTACCGAAGTGCAGTACTCGCAGCCGTTGTACCGCGAAGTAACCGTCGCGGCGAGTTCTCGTTCGGCCCGGGTCAGGCCTTCCCTGCTGTAGAAGATGTCCTTGTCGTTGGCGCTGCGATGGGCCAGCACCTCGGCGTTTCGGGCCAGCAGCCGGAAGTACGGGCTCTCGCCGCGTCGACCCTCCAGCAGTGGCCGCTGCCGTTCGTCGGCGTCGGCCAGTGCGATCGGTTCCGCCCAGGGCACCCAGTCGAGCTGGTCCTGGGTGAAACCTGGTGGGCGATGGGCTGTCTCGACGGTACGCACCTCGGTCATCGGGTCGCTCCGATCAGTGCGAGGCCGGCCAGCAGGCGGACCTGGTAGTTCACGAAGCCGACCAACTGGGAGACGGTGACGATGTCGGTCTCGGTCAGTCCGGCGGCCAGCAGCGCGTCGATGTGGGCGCGGGTACTGGTAGACGGGGCGGTGGTGAGCCTGGTCGCGTGATGCAGCGCAGCCGTCAGCTTGGCATCGTGCGCCGAATCCTGTTCGGCGCCAGCGCTTCCCGCGCGGCGGGCGTAGTGCGCCGCGAGCTCGGCCGCCTCGCCGAGGGCGGCGACGTGCGTCGCGATGAGAGCCAGCCGCTCAGGGCCGAAGCCGACACCACCGGGACCGGCGAACAGCGAATCATGCACGCCCTGAGTGTGTTCGACGACAGCGGGCCTGCTTCTGCGCACGACGGCGACCCGCGCCGCCGCCTCGGCGCCGAGCACCGCATCGATGACATCGGTTTCGGCGCTCATGCCGAACCCCCTTTACTGACCGGTCTGCCGAGTCGCGGGGCGACTTCGGTGGCGAGGAGTTCGATCGATCGCAGCGCGGCGCGCTGGTCGGGATCGATCGGATGGATCTGGACGATGAGATCGGTGGCCGCGACGACCGCGGTGTCGGCGGCCAGTCGCGCGGCGATGTCGGCGGGTGTGCCGATGTAGGAATCGCGCAGCACCTCCTCGACGGTGGACGCCATCTCCGAAATGCCCGCTGTGCGCAGGTGATCCAGGAAACGCAGGGCCCCGCGCCGGGCCCACCGCTGGGCGTCTTCGCGGTCGTCGGCGACGAAAATGCTGCGGGAGGCGCCTATTCGGGGTGTCGCGCCGTCGGGCAGAGCCTGCCGGTAAGCGCTGATCAGCTGGTCTTGGAGCTTGTCGAGCCGGACCCCTTCGTCGCGCGGCTGGGTGCGCGAGAGCAACAGCCCGGCACCCGCCGCACCGGCGCGCGCGGCACCGGCCACGGAGAAACTGGCGTGCCACACGCGGTGGCGCAAGGTCGTCACCGGCGGGTGCAACGGTCTGCCCGCCACCAGGTCCGCGCCGTCGAGCGCCGCGGTGATCGCCGCCAGCTTCTCGGCGTACACCCGCTGCTTGTCCTCGGGCGCGATGTCGAACAGCGCGAAGGAGCTCTTGGAACCGCCACTGCCGAAACCCAATTCGAGCCGTCCGCCGGACAGGGTGTCGAGCACCGCCGCGTCCTCGGCCACCCGGATCGGGTCCTCGAGGCCGAGAGTCACGATGGCGGTGCCGAGCCTGATCCGGTCGAAGCGGGCAGCGGCGTTGGCGAGGAACACCAGGGGCGAAGGCAGCCCGCCCTCGGCCGGGTCGACGTGATGCTGTGCGACCCAGGCCGTGTCGTAGCCGAGCCGTTCGGCCAGGCCGATCTGCTCGAGCGCGTCGGCATAGACCTGGGACGCGCTCTGCTCGTCGTCGTAGCGAACCAGCCGGGTGAACAGCCCAAGCCGCTTACCTTCGGTCATGCAGGCACCTTCCCCAGGTAGGCGTCGCGGATCGCCGGATCGTCGAGCAGTTCGGTCGCGGTGCCACGCAAGACGATCCGGCCGCCGCTGAGCACATTGCCGGTGTGCGCGATCGACAGCGCGAGTTCGGCCTGCTGTTCCACGATCAAGATGGCCAGCCCCAATTCGGTATTGAGGCGGGCGATCTCGTCGAGTACCCGGTCGACGAACAGCGGGGACAGGCCCATGGTCGGTTCGTCCATGCAGATCAGTCTGGGTTTGCTCATCAGCGCTCTGGCGAAGGCGAGCATCTGCTGTTCGCCGCCGGACAGCGTGCCCGCCTGCTGGGCGCGACGCTCGCGCAGGCGCGGGAAGTGCTCGTACAGTTCGGTGGCCCTGGCGGCCAGCACCGAGCGCCGCTCCTTGCGGATGTAGCCGCCGACGTAGAGGTTCTCCTCCACCGTCATCGCCGGGAACACGCGCCTGGCCTCCGGTACCGAGGCGAGACCGGCTTCGATACGGGTCGCGGGCGAGCTGGTGCTCACGTCGACACCGTCGATGCGCACGGTGCCGGAACTCGGGCGTAGCAGGCCGAGCGCGGTCTTCATCGTCGTCGACTTGCCGGAGGCATTGCCGCCGAGCAGCGAGACGATCTCGCCCGCACGCACCGTCAGCGATACCTTGTCCAGGGCGCGCGATGGTCCGTAGTGCACGGTGACCTCGTCGAATTCCAGGATCGGCGTGGTGTTCTCGTCATTCGGCACCGACAGTCACCTTCTCTGCTGCTGTCTCGTTCGCGGCGGAGGCACGCGCCCTGCGCCGCCCCAGGTAGGCCTCGATCACCCGTTCGTCCCGCTGGATCTGTTCCGGGCTGCCCTCGGCGATGATCCGGCCCTCGTCGAGCACGATCACCCGGTCCGACAGGGCGTTCACCAGTTCCAGTTTGTGCTCGACGAGCACGATGGTCTGGCCTGCGGCTTTCAGCTCGGCGAGTTGCTGCCCGACCTCGGCGGTCTCGGTCTGGTTCATGCCCGCCGCTGGCTCGTCGAGCAGCAGCACCGTGGGCCGCAGGGCCAGTGCCCTGGCGATCTCGGTGCGGCGGCGATTGGCGTAGGACAGGGTGTAGGCGTTGTGCTCGGCGCGGGGTTCGAGCCGTTCGGCGAACCGGGCCAGCTGGGTGTCGACGAGGGCGGTCGTCGCGCGGCGTTCGGCGCGGACCGCCGGGGTCGGCACCAGGGACAGCACCGTCTCGGCCAGCAGCGGAATCCAGCGCAGCACCGGGATCCGGGCCAGCGACTGCCACGGCCTGGCCGCGGTGACCGTCGTATGCAGGCCGATCTCGACGTTCTCGCGCACGGTCAGGTTGCCGAACACCCTGCCGTTCTGGAAGGTCCTGGCGATGCCTGCCCGCGCCGCGGCCTCCTGCGAGCCGGGCCGCAGCCGAGTGCCTGCCACCTCGACGCGACCCTCGTCCGGGCGCAGCACGCCCGAGATGAGGTTGACCGTGGTCGTCTTACCGGAGCCGTTGGGTCCGATGATCGACACGAATTCACCGGGGGCGACGTTCAATTCGATGCCGTCGACCGCGCGGACGCCGCCGAAGGACTTGCGCAGGCCGGTGACCGCGAGCACGGGCTCATGCGGGGACGGGGACACGTTCACTCCTCACCAGAACACCCTGCGGACGGAACCGGATGATCAGCAGCAGCACCACGCCGTAGAGCAGGATGCGTGCCTCCGGTGCCAGCCGCAGCGCCTCGGGGACACCGATCAGCACCGCGGCGCCGAGCACCGCGCCGTACGGCGATCCGGTGCCGCCGAGCACGAGCACGGTGACGATCAGCAGGGACATGGGCAGGTTGAACACGGTCGGGTCGATGTAGCTGTACTGATGGGCGAGCAGCGCGCCCGCGATCCCGGAGAACAGGGCGCTGATCGCGAAGGCGAGCGCCTTGTAGTCGCGCACCGGGATACCGGATGACCTGGCCGCGACCTCGTCGGCGCCCACCGCCCGCAAGGCGGTACCGAGCCGGGACCGCTGCACACCGACGACCACCGCGAGGGTGATCGCCAGGAACACCAGCTCCAGCCAGAACACCTCGGTGTTCTCGGTGAACTCGTGGCCGAGGATGCTCGGCACCGGAATGCCGAAGATGCCGTAGCTGCCCCTGGTCAGCGACTCCCAGTTGCGGATCACCGCGACGATCACGATGCCGATCCCGAGGGTGGCGATCGCGACGTAGTGCCCGTTCAGATTCCACAGCGGCGCGGCCAGGATCGAGGAGATCACCGCGGCAAGCACACCGCCTGCCAGCGCCGCGGCGAGGAACGGCCAGTCGTGGTTCACCGTCAGGATGGCCGAGGTGTACGCGCCGATCGCGATCGGCCCTGCCTGTCCGATCACCAGTTGCCCTGCCGAGCCGGCCACCAGCGTCATCGAGACCGCGATGATGGCGTAGGCCAGGATCTGGGTGCCCACCACGATGGCGTAGTTGTTCGCGACCAGCGGCACGATCAGCGCCGCCACCGCGAACGCCCCGACCGCGTGCCACCATCGCACCCTGAGCTGCCTGCCGACACCGAGGAACGTGCCGGTGAGCGGTTCGGCGCTGATGGCGGGCGCCTTCGCCAGCAACCCACCGGGCCGCAGGACCAGGAACGCCACGAGGACGCCGAAGGTGATCAGATCGCGGTAGCCGTCGCCGAAGACATAGATCCCGAACGCCTCGAGAATGCCGAGCGCGAAGCCGCCGATCACCGCTCCGGGAATCGAGCCGAGACCGCCGATGGTGGCGGCGACGAAGCCGGTGAGCCCGGCGAGAGTGCCGCTGGTCGGCGAGATGTTCGAGTTGTACAGGCCGACGAAGATTCCCGCGAGCCCACCGAGCCCGGAGGCGATCGCGAAGGCGAGCACCTGGATGCGCGACACCCCGATGCCCATCTGGGCTGCCGCGTCCGGGTCCTGGGCGGTGGCGCGGATGGCCAGGCCGTACCGGCTGAACCGGAGGAACCCGGCCAGCCCGGCCATGACCGCCAGGGTGATCGCGAACATCACCAGATCGGAGGTGCCGAAGCGGACACCGCCGAGCTGGAAGTTGTTGGTGGGCAGCACCTGTGGGAACGGGCGCGTGTCCGGGCCGAACACGATCTGGGTCAGGTTCTCGATGATCAACCCGGCCGCGACCGTCGCCAGCAATGCCGCGATGGCGGGCGCCTTGCGCAGCGGGTGCACGGCCAGGACGTCGATGAGGACGCCGACCACCGCGGTGATCGCGACCACCGACACGATGGTCAGCCACAGGGGGAAGCCCTGTTCGGCGATCAGCCACCAGCCAAGGATCGACCCGAGCGCGAAGACGGCGCCGTGCGCGAAATTGATGACATTGGTGACGCCGAAGATGAGGGTGATGCCCACGGCGAGCAGCGCGTACGCGTTGCCGTGGACCACACCGGCGACGAGGGTGTCGAACATCAGCGATTGCCGGTCGGGACGAACTTACCGCCCGTCAGCACCAGTTCGCGCGGGCTCACGCCCTTCGGGCGGCGGGTCTCCTGATCGAACGCGAAGGTGCCGAGACCGATTCCGGTGAACCGGGTTTCGGTCTTCAGGCCGTCCAGGACGCCTTCGCGAGTGGCCCCGCCCTTCTTGGCCGCCTGCACCACCACATTCAGGGCGTCGTAGGCGTAGACATTGAAGTCACCGGGGTCGGTGTTGAACTTCGCGCGGAACTTGGTGACGAAATCCTGCACCTTCGGGTCGGGGTCGGCGGGGCTGAAGATGCCGTTGACGATGTCGCCCTCGGCCGCCGCGCCCGCCAGCGAGATGAACTGCGGGGTGTTCTGACCACCGAAGAACTGACCGGTGAAGCCGACGTCACGCAGCTGCTTGACCACCAGCGCGCCGTCGGGTCCGTAGCCCAGGTGCACGAACGCCTCCGGGTTCGCCTCGCGGCCCTTGATCAGGATCGGCTTCACATCGGTGGAGTCGGGCAGAATCGGCGAGGAGTAGACGATCTCCACGCCCTTCTGCTTGGCGAACTTCTCGAAGAACTGGAATGCCTGCTTGCCCCAGTCGGTTTCGAGGTAGACCACCGAGACCTTCTTGGCCTTCTTGCTCACCCACTCGGCATTGCGCTCCTGGAACACGTCGAGGGTGATCGACGGGCTCCACGAGTAGGCACCGGCCTTGGTGAAGTCCACCGCGGAGTTGGTGAAGCCGTACTGGACGAGCTTGCCGCGGTTGTAGATCGGCGACGCGGCGATCGACGCCGGGGAGGAGAAGTCGCCCAGCTCGGCGATGATCGAGGAGTCGTCGACGAACTTGGTGGCGATCGGCACCGTCTGCTTGGGGTCGGATTGCGAGTCCTCCCACTTCAATTCGACCTTGCGGCCGTTGATGCCGCCCGCGGCGTTGATCTCGTCGAGGGCGAGGTCGAAGCCCTGCTGCCACAACCGGCCGTACTCGGCGGACGGACCGGTGCGCGGACCGGAGACGCCGAAATACACCGGGCCGTCCGCGGAACCACCGCCGCCCGCGTCGCTGCAACCGACCACCGCGGCCGCCACACTCACCGCGGCCAGCGCACCCGCCACAATCTTGAAACGACGGCGCGAGCCGATCGAGAACTTGCTCATTGATGATTTCCTTCGAATCCGGACGCCAGGGAACCCCGGGCATTCAGCGCTTGCGCTCTCTTTTTCGAGAGCGCCTGGTCGTCACCCGGGGCACCCCACCGCCAAGCGAGGGTTGCCGATCAGCGAGCCGGGGCTCGAAATTGCTGATACTCGTGACCGTGGGAGGAAATGTAGCAGCAGGTCCGGGCGCCACGATCGTGTTCGATACCGTTCCGGGACAGCCGGATACAGCCCTAGCTGCGGCATCGGCGCGCCGCGGGTTTGCGATCAGCTCGAGACAAAAGGCCGCGCCGGGCGGTCGGGAATCACGGCGGGGATCAGCGCAGCGTGCGACAAATCATTGTCGCGGGTCCGCGGGCTCGGTACTGCTATTCCCCATGACCACTCTGCTGCACATCAATGCCTCCGCACGCGGCGAATTCAGTCAATCTCGCGCCATTGCACAGACTTTCATCGAAACGCTCGCCGCGAAGGATTCCGGCTTGCAGGTCGACACGCTCGACCTGTTCGACGCGGGACTGCCCGAATTCGGCACCGATGCGGCCGCGGCCAAACTGGCCGTGTTCACCGGGTCGGAGCAGACGCCGGAACAGGTCGCCGCCTGGGAGCAGGCACGCGCCGTGTTCGACCGGTTCGCCGCCGCCGATCTGTATGTCGTCAACATCCCGATCTGGAACCACGGGGTGCCCTACATCCTCAAGCAGTACGTCGACATCGTCACCCAGCCCGGGTGGGCGTTCGGCTTCGATCCCGAGGTCGGCTACACCGGCCTGCTCGACGGCAAGCGGGCCGTCACCGTGTACACCAGCGGTGTGCACCAGCCGGGCGTGCCGATCCAGTTCGGCAACGACTTCGCCACCCCGTTCGTGCAGGACTGGCTGCGATTCATCGGCGTGAAGGACGTCGCCGAGATCCGCTTCGCCCCGACCGTGCTCACCGAGGACCCGCAGGTCGGCTTCGCCGCGGCCAAGGAACGTGCGCGTGAGCTCGCCGGCGACTACTGAGACGTGGGCGCCGACCGGGCGCACCGTCGCGACGATCTGCGCCGTCGGCATTCTCGTCGTCGGGCAGTTGTACGTGGTGCTTCCGGTCCTGGGCGATCTGGCCGCGGCGTGGGGCACCTCCCGCGCCGCGGCGACCTGGACGACCACCGCGTTCGGGCTGGCCTACGGCGCCGGATTCCTGGTGACCGGGCCGCTGTCGGACCGGTGGGGGCGCAGGCCCGTGATCGTGACCGGCCTCGCCGCGACCGCGGTGTCCACGCTGGTGGTGATCACCGCACCGAACCTCGGCGCCGGACTCGCCGCCCGGATTCTGCAAGGACTCACCGCGTCCTTCTTCGCCCCCGCGGCCTTCGCCTACCTCGCCGAGCGCATCGCTCCCGCCCGACGCGTCTTCGCCCTGACCTGCCTGACCAGCTCTTTCCTCGGTGCGGGCGTGATCGCGCAGGTGCTGGCCCAGGTCATCGACGACGTGTTCGGGTGGCGGGCGGTATTCGTCACCGGTGCACTGAGTTTCACGGTGTCGGCCGTGGTGCTGCACGCCGTCCTCGAGCCGGGCAAGCGCCGGGCCGCGGCATCGGCGGGCACAGTGTTCACCGCGTTCGCCACCCTGCTGCGCACCCCGCGCCTGACCCTGCTCTACCTGAGCTGCCTCGCCGTCCTCGGCTCCTTCGTCGGCATCTACACCGGCGTCCAGCTGGCGCCGCCTGCCGGCGCCGGTGCCGGCGGTGCCGCACTGCTCGCACTGCGAGCCAGCGCGATCCCGGCCATGATCGCGATCCCCCTGCTGGCCACCAGATTGGCGGCGATCAATCCGGAACTGCGCCTGATCAGCGCACTCGCCGCGGCAGGCGCGGCCGCAGGCATCACTGCCGTCCCCTTGGGCGGCCTCTGGGTCGCCGCCTGGCTTTTCGTCTTTGTCGCCTCGGTCGCCATCGCCGCTCCCGCAGCCGTCCAGGCGATCGCCGCCCGGGCAGGCGAAGCCAGAGGCGCGGCCACCGCCCTCTACACCTTCGCCCTGTTCCTCGGCGCCGCCACAGGCCCCCAGCTGACCAACCTGGTCGCAGGCAACGGTTTCACCGCCGTGGCACTGGTCATCGCCGCCCTCGGATTCACCGGGTCCACCCTGGCTTTCGCATCAACCAAACTGCGTACCAGGTGATCGGGCCGCTCGAGCCCTAATGGATCACGCCCGGCTGTCAGCCATGGACCGGATATGACAATTTGGTTATACTGAGGCTGGTGACCTGGGAGATTGTCCTGCATCCGGAGGTGGAGTCATGGTTCTTGGCCATCTGCGATGGAGACCCGGAAACGGGTGACCTGATCGAGCGGGCAATCGATCACCTGATGTCAGAGGGCCCGTGTGTGGGCCGGCCGCTGGTCGATCGCATCAAGGGCAGCCGATATCACAATATGAAGGAGCTACGGCCTGCCTCGACCGGCACTACAGAGGTGCGGATACTGTTCGCCTTCGACCCGGCCCGCGAAGCGGTGATGTTGGTGGCCGGCGACAAATCCAATAACTGGCAGGGTTGGTACAGCGGGGCGATACCGCTGGCCGACAAGCGCTTCGCCGAGCACTTGGAAGCGTTGAAGGAGCGGCAGCCATGAGTACGGAATTCAGCAAGTGGAAAGACGTCAAAACAAGGGCGCGGCAGCAGGATCCACGGTCGTCTGCCGAGCGTGCGGCAGGTTCGCGCAAAGCAGACGAACGTCACGAGTCGTACCTTCGCGGGCATCAGCTGGCCGAGATCAGAAAGGCGATGGGGATCACTCAGGTCGCACTCGCCGATACCTTGGGCGTCACCCAAGCCAGGGTGTCGAAGATCGAGCGGGGCGAGATCTCCGGGATCGATGCCATCCGCTCGTATGTCGCCGCGCTCGGCGGATCAGTGGACGTCGTCGTCCGGCTGGGCGACCGAACGTGGAATGTCGCCTGATTCGTCGGCCGTATCCCCTGGCATGCTCTCCGGTATGACGGTGGGTGCGGGTGACGGGGTCGACTATGTCCGGGTGGTGTTTCGGCTGCCGGACGATCCGGCGGGGTGGCATTCGTTCGCCACGGAGCGGATGTGGGCGGTGCGGGTCGACGAAACTCGGGTTCGGCTGGACAACATCCCTTTTCACGCACGCGATGTCGCGTGCGGCGATGTCATCGCGGTCGAGGCCGGCGACGACGGCGTGCTGTGGGCGGGAGAGGTGCTCGAATCGTCCGGGAACTGCACGATCCGGGTCATCCCGGCCGACGGATGTCTGCGTGCGGAAGTTCGCCAGGCGGTACTCGACGCCTTCGAACCGCTCGGGGTCGACGGGGAGGGCAGCCGCACCGGCCTTGTCGCGCTGAATGTCCCGGCGAGCAGCGACATCGAGGAAACCAAAGCCACTCTCGCGCAGGGACATGCCGACGGGCTGTGGTTCTACGACCTCGGTTCGGTGACCGAGCAGTGGCGCACCGCCACCCCCGCGCTTCCCGATCGCAATCCCAGCGACCCGCCGCCCGAGTCCTACGGTCTCGCCTTCCCCGACGATCTCGCTGCCTGCGTCTACAACACCGTCGCGTCCGGCGAACGCCCCGCGCTGGTCGTGGTCCACGACCCCGAGGGTGACTGGATCATCGGCGACGGCTCCGACGACCCGCTCGACCCCGACACCGCGACCCTCCTCCACATCCAGCACGTGGTGGACGCCGACTCCGCCGTCACCGAACTGGCAGCCCTGCCACCCGGCAAACTGGCCTGGCGCGACCAACCGACCGATCCCTGGACCATCGAAGACTTCGCCTACCCAGACGAGTCCGAGAGCGACGGATCGGTGGAGTGAGGGGCGGATGTCTGGTCGACCGGGCTCGAACCGGCGTCCACCCGGGCCAGAGCCGGGCGCTCTACCGCTGAGCTACGACAAGACATCCGCCGGTGCTGTCGGCCGGGCTCGAACCGGCGTCCACCCGGTTAAGAGCCGGGCGCTCTACCACTGAGCTACGACAACCCCGCGATCGTGCCTCATCACGAGGGCGGGTGTCCACCGGATTCCGCCGACAGTTCGGCGACGTAGCCAGCCTTGATCGGTGTGCCACTGAAGGCTCCCGCACTGCGAAGGAGCATGGCCCACAACGGGTCCGCGACCGAGACGCCGTGCACGAGTTCGGGAGTCGGGCGGAACGTGCCGACCGGCCCCGGCGGTTTCGGCGCGGTCCAGCCATTACGGACAGGGTCGACGCCGACCGATTCACAGGCCACGGCCACCTCGGACGCGGTGCAGTCCTCGCGTCCGGCGAGTACTTCCCACGGCAGCGGCAAGGCCGCCCAGACCCGGGTGTCCGGGTGCAAGCCCGAGCCGGACACGGAGTGCCAGGCCACCAGGTCACCGGCGATCAGCATCATCGCCTTGCCGGGGCACACCGTGTCCAGCAGGTCGCTCGCCCCGCTTGCCGTCAGACAAGACAGCCACGCTGCTCGTGCCGTGTTGTACGCCCCGCACAGCAGGTTCCAGGTCGAGGAGTCATTGCCCCGGCGCACGACCATGCGCTCGCGATCGAATTCGCCGGCAGCCCACACCTTTTCCAGCATCTCCGCCGTAGCGCGCAGCACGGCGAACCACCGGCCCAGGAGCAGGCCGCGTTGTTCGTCGGTGAGGCGGTCGAGAACCTCCGGAGTCGCGTAGACCTGGGCGATCATCCACCAGTCGGTGTTTCCCTTCTCGCGGCACCGCGCGAAGAGAAGTTCGGCGATCTCGTCGAAGGGATTGTCGCGCCCGGACAGCGTGAACTCGCGGCGGAGCTTGCGCTTGGCCGTGTAGTAGGCCACGAAGCACGCCGCGTTCGGGTCCGCCCGGAATCGTTCGAGGGTGAGCTCTGCGGCGAAGCCGGCGCGCGCCTGCACCGTGAGCTGCCGCTTGTTCTGCTCACCCGCCAGCTTGTCCGCTTTGGCCGTCAACCGGCGCAATGCCCGGAACCTGCGGTTGTACTGGCGCTTCGAGATGTCCATGCCCGCGGACGTGCGCTGCTGCCGGTTCAGTCGATCGGCGAGGAAGTCCGCGTGTTCGGGGTCGAAACGGATCTCCGCGCCGACCGACTGGGCGAACGCCATGAGCGAGGTGGGGGCGTCGGCATCGACCCTCGCGGCGACATCGAACAGCCGGCTGGTAGCCGCGACTTGGTGCGCGCCGCCGACCGGCCGTGCGAAATCCTCGGACATGGAACTCAACCCGTCCCAGCGGCCCGCTTCCTCCGCGACTCCGGCCAGCTTGCTTCGCTCAGCCCTCCGCAGATCACCCTTCAGGCAGTGCCACACGAGCTGGGCCACAACCTCAGGCCGGTACCGCGCGCCCAGCGACCGGTGCAACTCGACCAATGCCTTGTCCCGCCCCATGACCATGCGGGTGATCATCACAAACCCTCACGACGCGTAGCAACACCAATTCCACGGCGGATGGCAACGCTGCACCGGTTCTGGTTGCATCGACCACTATTGGTTGGCAGGATGGTTCGCACATGATGGACCGATTCGAGACAGCTCGGGACAGCCTGGATGGGCTGTCGGTAGGCGATGCGTTAGGAGCCCAGTTCTTCGTACCTGGGCGATCAGTTTCCGATCTTCTCGCCGGGCGGCCGCCCGCCGGTCCTTGGGAGTGGACCGATGACACCGAGATGGCGTGCTCGGTGTTCACCGAGGTGCGGGAACGAGGGCGTATCGAGCGGGATGCGCTGGCGGCCACCTTTGCCGATCGGTGCGAGCCGTATCGCGGGTACAGCGGTGGGACCGTTGTCGTGCTGCACCAGATTCGGGATGGGCGGCCGTGGGCTGAGGCTGCCGGGGCCTTGTTCGACGGCCAGGGCTCGTGGGGGAACGGTGCGGCGATGCGGGTGGCGCCGCTCGGGGCGTATTTCGCCGGGGAGTTCGATCGGGCCGCGGCGGAGGCGGCGTCGGCTGCCGAGGTGACACATCGGCATCCGGAGGCGATCGTAGGGGCGATGATTGTCGCGGTGGCTGCTAGCTGGGCGGCCATCAGCCGTGGAAAGGACTGTGCGCCACAGGAACTACTGGACGCGGTGGAGCCGTATCTGATCGACGGGCGGACGGCGAGTGGGGTGCGGCGCGCCAAGAAGCTCCTCGGGCGATCGGTGGCCGAAGCTTCCTATGAACTGGGTAATGGTGCGCAGGTCAGCGCGCAGGACACGGTGCCATTCACGCTGTGGGCGGCGGCGAGCTTCCTCGACGACTATCCCGCCGCGATCACCGCGTGTGTCGAGGCTGGTGGGGATGCGGACACCACCGCGGCGATAGTCGGCGGAATCGTGGCCGCGCGCACGGGAATCGGGACGCCGGGCGGTGTGCCGGAGGAATGGCTGGCAGCGCGGGAAGCGCTGCCGGCCTGGGTGACAGAGCGAGGGTGAGGGCGCCGGGGCCGACGCGTTCGGTCAGGGGCGGGTGTGGAACTCCTCGAAGGTCGGGGTGGGGAGTTTGAGCTGGGCG
Organism: Nocardia sp. NPDC060259; assembly: GCF_042728775.1. Classification (NCBI taxonomy): domain Bacteria; kingdom Bacillati; phylum Actinomycetota; class Actinomycetes; order Mycobacteriales; family Nocardiaceae; genus Nocardia; species Nocardia sp. NPDC060259. Next base: position 74,743 of record NZ_JBHXAY010000005.1, on the reverse strand, counting down.
TGGATGTCGCCGCCGAGGCCGAAGTGGCCGATCGCGCCGCCGTAGTTCTGCTGATAGCTCTGCCAGAGGACGACCACGCTGATGATGCGGTTCGCGCCGGGGGTAGTCGGGTCGGGGAACGGGTTGGGGAGGGTGGCCCGGTAGGTGGCGGTGCCATCGGCGGCCGTGATGAAGACATTGGGGACACCGAGTGGGCCGGGGCGGGTGGGTGCGGCCGGATTCAGGTCGCCCGAGCGCAGGGACATGATCGTGTAGAGCGAATCGGGGATCAATCCACTGAGCTCGAAACGGAATTCGCCGTGCCGTTCGTCGTCGCTGACGGAGACCTCTACCGTGCCACGTGCTTCCAGCCAGCGGCCGAGCGTGACCGGCTCGGTGAGTTTGCGACCGTCCTCGGGGCGCAGATCAGGGATCGGCACCTCGTGGAAGGGATAGCTGGGTCGCACCACCTCCCCTGCGTTCGGGAACTGGTCCGGAGCGAAGACCATCGGGTAGTTGTGCGCGGGCAGTGGCAACGGGAGCGTGTGCAGGACCACGTTCGCGTCGTCCGCTGAAAGCTGCTCGGGCAGTTCACGAATCACCCGGTACGGCAGGTTCTCGCCGAACGCGGGCAGTGGGGTGTCGGCCGCGACGACGGCACGTCCCCATCGACGCGTCACCGTGCCGTCTGGGCCCGCTTCGTTGAGGAAACCGACGACGAGGAAATTGCCATCGGCGTCCACGATTTCACTGGGCGGATACAGCGGGCCCTGCGTGGTCGGCGTCAGGTCGTAGAGTCGTTTCACCATGCGGACACCACCTTTCGATCGTCGGCGATTTCGGTGCCGTTCGCGTCGCCGACCCGGTCACCGAGCCTGCGCCAGGCTGCGGTCGCGGCGGCAAGCAGGTGCGGGTCGTCGCCGCGGTGGAAGGGGTGCGCGACGATCCACAGGAACGGCAGGTCCGTGCTGTGATCGCCGTAACCCCAGGTGTCGTCGGGGCTGATGCCGTGTTCGCGGAGGTAGGCCACCACCGCTTCGCCTTTGGCCTCGCCGATCATCGGGCGGTGCACCTCGCCGGTCAGCACGCCATGTTCGTCGAGCACCGGTTCGGTGGCGATGATGTGATCGGCGCCCACCGCGTCCGCCACCGGGGCGATCGCCGGCGCGAACGACCCGGATAGCAGCACCGTGCGCACACCCGAATCATGATGTGCGCGCAGAGCTTCCAGGGTGTCGAGATAGAACGGCGCACCGTCGGCGGCGAAGGCGCCGAACCAGCGCTTCCCCGATTCCGCGAGCGCGGCGTACTCGACTCCGCGATAGACCCGGTAGTAGTGGCGGTTGATCTCCTCGCGCGGGGTTCCCGCCGCCGCGCGCTCCTTGATCTCGTCGGTGATGCGCGCGTACTCGCCGCCGTCGTCACCGTTCTCGGCGAGCCAGTGCCGCAGGAACGCGAACATGCTCTTGACGGTGATCAGTGTTTCGTCGACATCGAAGAACGCCGCGCCGGCGCCTGCTCGCCGCTCGCTCATGCCGACTCCGCCAGGTGCGCGGTGACAGCCTTGGCCGCCTTGGCCCGCTCGATCTGCGCGATGCGCTCGTTGGGCAGCGCGGTGAACTCGACGCGCGAGTCGGCCACGGTCTTGCCGAATTGGCGCACCTCGGTCTCGATGACGAACTGCAGCTTGCCAGGGTCGTCCACCGAGACCGGTGTGAGCCGGGCGTGCAGGGTCGCGGGCAGCGGGAACAGGAACGAGGTGAACCGCAGGTCCACGTTGTTCCACACGATGTAGAAGTGCTCCTGCGGCCTGCGCACGCCGTACTCGAGTTCGAACGCGGCCAGGAACAGCTGGCGCACCGCCTCGATCACCACGATGCCCTGCACGTGCTCGCCGGTCTGATGGTCGAGCAGCAGTTCGTTGTCGCTGTCGAGGCGCAGATCGGCGCGGAAGAGGTTCTCGGCTTCCCTGGTCAGCCCGGCCAGCAGCACATTGGAGTGCTGGTACTTGTGCACGTGATGGCGGCGGGCGGGCTCGGCGATCTCCCCGACCACCCGCAACCCGGCCCCCGCGGTCTGCGCGACATGGTCGAGGTAGTCGAGATCGTGCCGGGTGATGCCCTGCCCCAAGTGCACCGTCAACTCCCGATCGGCCAGGCGGCCGCTGCGCAACAGGGCGACGAGGCCCGACACGGTGTGCACCCGGTCGTCCGCGGAGATACCGAGAAACCGGTCGGCCACCACGACGAACGTGGTCGCCACCGTTTCCGGGGCACGGGTGGTGGAGTCGAGTTGGACAACAGACATGGATGAACCCTTCAGAAGGACGCTTATGGCGGGTGGGAACTCCCCCGCCATCCGGTCGTCACCCGGAGCACCCCGCCGCCGATGGAGGGTTGCCGCCCAGCAAGCCGGGGCTCGAAGCTGGAACTCGTGACCGTCGAACGAAAATTATTCGGCCGCAAACCTTTTGAACAGTGTTGCGACCACGCTGCGAAAAATCCGACCACAGGCGGAAGATCCCCTGGTCGACGATGCCTATGCTGTGCGTGACAGTCCGTCACACCCATCCCGGAGGCACCGTTGCCGAACAATCTCGAAGCCAGCATCGACATCGCCGCAGCGCCGGAGAAGGTGTGGTCGATCCTGGCCGACCTGCGCCGCATGCCCGAGCTCAGCCCGACCACGCTGAAGATGATCGCCGTCGGTGGGGTCCGCGACGGCGCCTACACCGTCAATCTGAACAAGGTCGGCTGGAAGGTGTACCCGACCACCTCGCGCATCGTGAGCTACGAGCCCAACAAGTCCATCGCGTTCCGGATGAACGAGAACCGCACGGTGTGGCGCTACGAGCTCGAACCGACCGCTACCGGCACCCGCGTTGTCGAGACCCGCACCGTCGACCCCGTCAAGGGCGTGCCCGCGTGGCTGCGCGGGACGATCAAGGTCGCCCTCGGCGGCGAGGAGAAGTTCGAGGCCGACCTGGTCGCGGGCATGCACGAAACCCTCAGCAAGGTCAAGGCTGTCGCGGAGCGCTGACCCGCACACACCTCGAGAGCCCGCCGGATCTTCCGGCGGGCTCTCGTCGTTTCGGGGTCACGGCAGGTCTTGCCTGATCTCCTCCAGAGCCTCCGCCGTGCGCGTGAGCAGAGCCGTCACCGTCGCGAGCTCCTCGGCGGTGAACCGGGCCGCGAGGTCACGCTCCACCGCGACCGCGTTCACGTCCCCCGCGGCGGTCACCTCCCGGCCTGCCTCGGTCAGCCGGGTCTCCAGCACGTTCTTGTGCCACTCGTGCGGCGTGCGCTCGACCAGGCCACGGTCCTGGAGGTTGGTCAGGACGGTGTTCATGGTCGGCGGCGTCACCCCCGCCAGTCTGGCCAGCGCCGCGGCGGAGATGCCGGGGTTCTCCGCGAGGTGCAGCAGGGCGCTGTACTGCGGGACCGTCAGCCCGGCCGGCTTCAGCGCGGCGGTCTTCGCCGCGATCAGGGCCTGCTCGGCGCGCTTGATATACGTGCCGAGCCTCTCGGCGGCGGGCATGGACGTCATGCGTGCATGGTATCCGCCCGTCATCACGTAATGCCCTTGACGATCATTAGAACTCTAATCTACATTTCTGCCCATCGTTTGATGTCTGGCATTACATCACTGAGAGGCTTCATCATGATCAGGTCCAGCGCCACCATCGCCATGGCCGTCGCCTGTCTGTCCGCGACGGCGTGCGGAACCGACGCCACGCCCACGTTTCGCACCGCCTTCGAGCTGCCCGGCAACGCTGTGTACCCCGAGGGCATCGCGCTTGACGCCCGCTCCGGTGACAGCTACGTCGGCTCGTTCGCCGACGGCACGGTCTATCGGGCGGCCGCGGGAGCCGAGCGCGCGGAAGTGTTCCTGCCCGCCGGCGCGGACGGCCGTAAGACCACCAACGGCGTGCGGGTCGACCGGGACGGCAGGCTGTGGGTGATCGATTCGGGTGTGGGAGTCGCGGTGTACGACATCGGCTCCCGCGCGCTGCTGGCCCGGTTCGAGGTGGCGGGCGCCGCTCCGCGTTTCGTCAACGATCTCGACTTCGGGGCCGACGGGAGCGCCTATCTGACCGACAGTGTCCGCAATGTCGTCTATCGGGTCACCCCGGACCAAGTGGCCACGGGCCGTGGCGAATTGGGGGTCGCTTACGACCTGGGTCCGGTGCTCGGACCGCGCGACGCGAAGACCTTCGAACTGAACGGCATCGTCGCCGATCCGGCAGGGACGTATCTGCTCGTCGTCGCGATGTCGGCGGGCGAGCTGTACCGGATCGACCTGACCGGCGCCGAGCCGATCCGCAAGGTCGCGCTGACCGGCGGCGACGTGCGCCACGGCGACGGCATGGAACTGCGCGACAACACCCTGTGGGTGGTCCACAACACCGAGAACACCATCAGCCGCTGGACCGTCAGCGACCGCGGCGACGCGGCGACGCGTGATCGCGAATTCCATGATCCCGCACTGAATATCCCCACGACGATGGTGCACTCGGGCGATCGGGCGCTGATCGTGTCGTCACAGTTCGACAAGGGCGGGCCGATGGGCGATGCGGGCGCGCCGGGAACGTTCGTGGTGTCGGCCGTCGACGGGTTCTGAGTCAGGCCTCGCCGACGAATTCCCTGAGGACGGCGACGAATTCGTCCGGCTGCTCGACCTGCGGCGAGTGGCCTGCGTGCTCGACGAGGTGGGTGCGCGCGCCCGCCGCGGCGTATCTGTCCAGGGTGGCCGCGCTGTCGTAGAGGAGGTCGTGTCTGCCGTGGACGGCCAGGACCGGCAGGTCGAGTGCGGCCACCCGCTCGTCGAGCGGGCGCGCGGCGAAGTCGTCGGCCCGTGCACCGACGGCGTAGGCGAGGCCGGCGGGGACGGCGGCGCGGAAATCGCGGACCATCGCGTCGGCAAGGCCGGGCGCGGAGTCGTAGCGGAAGCGAGGCGCGAACACGGTCCGGTTGGCCAGGCGGATCACCAGGCTTGGTGTCCAGCGCTGCGCCAGCCGCACCGTCCACGGGCGGACCACCCATTTGGCGGCGGTCGGGATGCTGGCGGCGTGGTAGTCCGGCGCCTGGCCGATCACCACCACGCGGGCCACCCGCGGCGACACCGCAGCCAGCTCGAGGGCGATCTCGGCGCCGAACGAATGTCCGACCACCGTGACCTGCGACAGGTCGAGCTCGCCGAGCAGTGCGAGGATCGGGGCGGTCCGGGCCGCGGCCGTGAAATCACCGGATTCCGCGCCTTGATCGCGGACATCCACCCTGATCACCCGGTAGTCGCCGGCCAGCCGTTCGGCGACCGCCGCGAACCAGTCGACCGAGCCGGGGATGCCGTGCACGAACACGATCACCGGGCCGGTGCGCGAGCCTTCGTCCAGAAACAGCACCTGTCCAGACTATCGAGTACGCACCAACGACCATACGGTAGCGTATGGGGATGCCGCAGGAGGAGAACGTGAGGTCGGCCGCGCGCAGGTTGACCGCCGACGACTGGGCGCAGGCCGCGTTGGACGCCCTCGGCGAAGGCGGGCTGGCCGCGGTGGCGGTCGAACCGCTGGCCAAACGACTCGGTGCGACCAAGGGCAGCTTCTACTGGCATTTCAAGGATCGCGCCGCACTGGTCGAGGCCGTGCTCGCGCGGTGGGAGCAGCGCGGCACGCAGGACGTCATCGACGAGCTCGATCAATTGCCAGGGCCCGCACAACGATTGCGGCAACTCTTCACCCACGTCATCGAGTACGCCGCGCACGGCAGGGAGGATCTCGCGCTGCTCGCCTCGGTGGATCAGCCCGCCGTCGCCGCCGCGATGAGCCGGGTCGCCGAACGCCGGATCGACTATGTCGCCGCGCAATTGCGGCTGCTCGGGGTGCCCGATCCGCAGGCCTACACCCGCGCGAGCGTGGCCGTCAGCATCTATCACGGGTTCAATCAGCTGGCCAGGATCGCGCCGCAGACCCTGCCCGCCACCGACGAACTGGTGGACGCGGTGGTCTCCCGGCTGCTCGATCCGCAACGCTGAACAGTCGCATGTCCAGCTGGGTTTACCGCATTGTCGGCCCACCAGTGGCGGTAATCGGCCTCGTCGAATACGCTTCGCCGCGGATGAAAACGCCTCATGGAGGGACGATTGATCACTCCGAACAGGCCGGAGGACGTAGCCGAAGTCCGGCACAGGGCGCCGTTGACCCAGCTGATACACCTGATGGCGGAGTATCAGCAGCTCGGCGCGCACCGTGATACCTACCTCGCGACCCCCGCCGACGACACATTCGTCCGTGGCTGCGGCATCGTGGCGGGCACCACAGCCACCATAGGCGTCATCTGCGCCGCCGTCGGCGCCTGGCAGGGTGGCGTCGCGCTACTCGTGATCGCCGCGCTCCCTGTTCTCTTGGCATTCCGTCGCGGAATCCTCAACCGGCAGAACCGCGCCGCGCGCATCGACCTTTTCGACCACGGCGTCACCGTCTACCGTTCGGGCCAGCGCGTCGCCGGATTCCGCTGGGACAGTACCGAAGTGCGCCAGCAGATGATCCCCTTCCACGACACCACGGCGGTGTCCTATTACCTCGCGCTCACCGGCCCCGGCGGTGTCGAAGCCAGCATCGACGAAGAAGGCTTCGCCCGCGCCCGCGACTGGGCCCGCGCCATCCAATCCGCGGTCACCGCAACGCAACTCCCCGCCGCCGTCGACGCCATCGACAACGGCGACACCGTGTCCTTCGGCGACATCGGCCTCTCCCTCGACGCCCTCCACTTCCAGGGCGAATCCTTCCCCTGGGAGAACATCCAGCTCATCGACGCCCGCAGCGGCCACATCCGCCTCAAGCTCACCGGCACCTGGCGCTCCCTGGCCCCGGTCGGCACCATCCCCAATTTCTACATCTTCAACGAACTGGCGGAGAGGTTGCGGCTGACGCCGGTGGGGTGAGACAGCTTCCGCGACACCGGGTTACGCCGGCGACAGCGAACGGTCTACTCGCCGGATGGCGGCGCGAGTTCCTTCTTCGCCGGACAGACCGAAGGCCGGTCCACTCGGGAGTGGACCGGCCTTCGTGACTTCGCGAGAACTAGTGATCCGGGGGGATCAGAAGTCCATGCCGCCCATGCCGCCGGTGGGGTCGCCCGCGGGGGCGGCCTTCTCCGGCTTGTCGGCGACGACGGCCTCGGTGGTGAGGAACAGGGCCGCGATGGAGGCCGCGTTCTGCAGGGCCGAACGGGTGACCTTGACCGGGTCGGCAACGCCGGCGGCCAGCAGGTTCTCGTAGACGCCGGAGTCGGCGTTCAGGCCTTCGCCCTCGGGGAGGTTGGAGACCTTCTCGGCGACGACGCCGGGCTCGAGGCCGGCGTTGAAGGCGATCTGCTTCAGCGGGGCCGACAGCGCGACGCGCACGATGTTGACACCGGTGGCCTCGTCGGCCGACAGGCCGCTGAAGCCGTCCAGCGCGGGGGCGGCCTGGAGCAGGGCCACGCCACCACCGGCGACGATGCCCTCTTCGACGGCAGCCTTGGCGTTGCGCACGGCATCTTCGATGCGGTGCTTGCGCTCCTTGAGCTCGACCTCGGTGGCGGCACCGGCCTTGATCACCGCGACACCGCCGGCCAGCTTGGCCAGACGCTCCTGCAGCTTCTCACGGTCGTAGTCCGAGTCCGAGTTCTCGATCTCGGTGCGGATCTGCGCAACGCGGCCCTTGATGGCCTCCGCGTCGCCAGCGCCCTCGACGATGGTGGTCTCGTCCTTGGTGACGACGACCTTGCGGGCCTGGCCGAGCAGCTCCAGACCGGCGGTCTCCAGGGAGAGGCCGACCTCTTCGCTGATGACCTCGCCACCGGTGAGGATGGCGATGTCGGCGAGCTGCGCCTTGCGGCGGTCACCGAAGCCGGGCGCCTTGACGGCGACGGACTTGAAGGTGCCACGGATCTTGTTCACGACCAGGGTCGACAGGGCCTCGCCCTCGACGTCCTCGGCGATGATCAGCAGCGGCTTGCCGGCCTGGATGACCTTCTCCAGCAGCGGCAGCAGGTCCTTGACGGTCGAGATCTTGGCCGACACCAGCAGGATGTACGGGTCCTCGAGGACCGCTTCCTGACGCTCGGGGTCGGTCACGAAGTAACCGGAGATGTAGCCCTTGTCGAAGCGCATGCCCTCGGTGAGCTCCAGCTGGAGACCGAAGGTGTTGCTCTCCTCGACGGTGATGACGCCTTCCTTGCCGACCTTGTCCATGGCCTCGGCGATGAGCTCACCGATGGACGAGTCGCCTGCCGAGATACCGGCGGTGGCAGCGATCTGCTCCTTGGTCTCGACCTCCTTGGCGGTGTCGAGCAGCTTGGCGGTGACGGCCTCGACGGCCTTCTCGATGCCGCGCTTCAGGCCCAGCGGGTTGGCGCCGGCCGCGACGTTGCGCAGGCCCTCACGCACGAGCGCCTGGGCGAGCACGGTGGCGGTGGTGGTGCCGTCGCCCGCGACGTCGTCCGTCTTCTTGGCGACTTCCTTGACCAGCTCGGCGCCGATCTTCTCGTACGGGTCCTCGAGGTCGATCTCCTTGGCGATGGACACACCATCGTTGGTGATCGTGGGGGCGCCCCACTTCTTCTCGAGCACGACGTTGCGACCCTTCGGGCCCAGCGTCACCTTGACAGCGTCGGCGAGGGCGTTCAGACCCCGCTCGAGACCGCGACGGGCCTCTTCGTCGTACGCAATTGTCTTGGCCATTGCGTTGAGATCCTCCACATGTCTATGGCTGACACACGAGACGACCACAGGTTGGATCGCCCCAAAGTACGCTGGCCAGGTGCGGTGCCCGCGACGGACGACCGAGGGTGTCGATGGAACCCGGCCTCACCGTCCCGACCTGGCACTCAACAGACGCGAGTGCCAAAGCATTTTTAGCACTCGGGTGGTGAGAGTGCAAGGTCGCGCCCGGCGCGGAGGAACACACCGGGCGCGCCCCGCGTCAGGACTCGTCCTGTGACGCCGCCAGGAACTGATTCAGCAGCTCGACGAGTTCGGCTTCTACAACAGCCTTGTCCAGGCCGAGGTCGCTGAGCACGCCAGTGCCGTTCTCCTGTTCGAGCAGCGCGAGCAGGATGTGTTCGGTGCCGATGTAGTTGTGACCGAGGCGCAGCGCCTCGCGAAAGGTGAGTTCGAGGACCTTCTTCGTCTCACCGTCGAACGGGATGAGCGCGGGGATCTCCCCGCCCGCCGGCGGCAGCGACGCGGTGGCCGCCGCCTGGACCGACTCCGGGGTGACGCCACGGGCGATGATCTCCTTGGCGGCCAATCCCTCGGACTGGCGGATCAGGCCGAGGATCAGATGCCCGATCACGATCTGACCGTTGCCGGCCTCGCGGGCAGCCTCCTGGGAGCCGACGACCACCTGCCGGGCGCGTTCGGTGAACTTGGCGAACCCGGCCTGCGGGTCCATGGCCGCGGCGTCGCCGGGCTGCTTGGGGACGAAGCGCTTCTGCGCGGCCTGCTTGCTGACACCCATGCTCGCGCCGATATCGGTCCAGGAGGCGCCGGAGCGGCGGGCCTGGTCGACGAAGTGGCCGATCAGGTGATCGGCGGTCTCGCCGAGGTTGCCTGCGACCACCACGGCGTCGGTGAGCTGGTCGAGGACGTTGTCGGGGCGGGCCTTCTTGATGCCGTCGATCAGATCGTCGAGGCGGAAATTCGGTGTGCTCATGCGTCAACTCTAGGTTGACGATTCCTGATCGTCAATCGTTAGTTGACGACCAATCGGTGGCAGAGTGTCGGCATGGGGAGATTTCGGCGCTCGGCCCGGTGGGGATTGCGCATCGTGGGGATTGTCGTGACGCTGGCCTGCGTGGTCGGCATGGGCAGGTTCCTGTGGCCGCAGCCGGGAATCGATGACCAGCCCGAGTCGACCGAGCGGCAGCTGGCGTTCGTCCGGGACGCGCTCGACGATGGGGCGGATGTCGCTGCGCAGGCGCAGTTTCCGGAGGGGCACTTCTTTCTGAACGCGCTCTACGGCCTCTCGTGGGTGCAGGCGGCGCACACCGATCCGGGTCTTCGCGAGGACGCGCTGCGCGAATCCCGGTGGGCGCTGGATCGATTGGAGTCCGAGGAGGGTCGGGCCGTGTTCAGTCCGACGTTGCAGCCTGCGTATGGGGTGTTCTGGGCCGGGTGGACCAACTGGTTGCGTGGGGCGATCCTGTCGCTCGATGCGTCTGATTCCGCTGAGGTGCAGCGGTTTTCCGCGCACAGTGCGGAGATCGCGCAGGCTTTCGCCGCATCGGAGACGCCGTTCTTGCAGGCCTATCACGGACAAGCCTGGCCGGTCGATTCCACTGTGGCCGTGGCCTCGCTGCAATTGCACGACCAATTGTTCGACGACAAGTTCGGGGCGGTGACGGCACGGTGGCTCGGGGCGGTGCAGAGCCGGCTCGATCCCGCCACCGGGCTGATGCCGCACGAGGTGTCGCCGGACGGGTCACAGCTCGACGGTGCGCGGGCGACCTCGCAATCGGTGATCCACCGGTTCCTGCCGGAGATCGATCCGGCCTTCGCGCGCAGTCAGTACGCCCTGTATCGCGAGCAGTACCTGTCCTATCCAGGCGGTTTCGGGCCTGCTCTGCGCGAATACCCCAAGGGTGTCGACGGTGTCGGCGACGTGGATTCGGGGCCGCTGGTAGCCGGAATCAGCTTGTCCGCCACCGTGGTCGGGCTCGGGGCTGCCCGGGTGAACGGCGACAGCGAGCTGGCCGCCGCGATCGGCGCCGAAGGTGAGCTGCTCGGTCTGCCGGTCAGTCTGCCCGGGTCCAAGCGGTATGCGTTCGGGGTGTCGCCGATCGGGGACGCGTTTGTGGTGTGGTCGTCGACGGCTCGGCTGCTTACCGGGGAACCGCCGACCGGCGAGGACGGCCTGCGCTGGTGGTGGCGGGTGCCGTGGTCGATCGTGCTCGTGCTGATCGCCGTTGCCCCCTGGACAGGCAGACTCGTCGCGGCGTTACGGCGAAACCGATCTACACCCTGACCCGCCCGTTCGGCGCGACGCTGTCGGCCGGATATCCCGCTTCCCGGATACCGGGCCGACAGTCGAATCCCGCGGCCCGTCGGCCGCCGAAACTCAGTCCCGCGGACGACGCAGCCGCAGCCGGGCGGACCCACGGATCGCCGGGCGGCGGATCTGCGGGATCCGGCTCTGGGCGCGCCGCTGGGCCCGGCGTTCGGCCGGTTTGTGCTGCCAGGTCTCCGGCCGCGCCGCCACCCAGCGCGCCGAGCGCCAGGCGAACGGGATGTGCGCCAGGTAGAGGGCGACCAGGATGAGCAGCAGGACGATCGGGTAGGTCACCAGCAGGGCGGCGGCCAGGGCCGTCAGCACCAGCAGGCCCGCGGCCGCCTGGGGAGCGACCGACACCGACTTCATCGCCAGGGTCGGGATGGTGCTCACGCACAGCAGCGCGGCGAAGATCGTCCAGGCGGCGACGAAGGCGAAGCTGTCCCACCAGCCGTCGCCGAACTGCACCTTCAGCGCGATCGGGACCAGCGCGATCAACGCGCCCGCCGGGGCGGGCACGCCGACGAAGTACTCCCGCGCCCAGTTCGGGCGGGAATCGTCGTCGAGCAGGGTGTTGAAGCGAGCCAGGCGCAGCACCAGGCTCACCGCGTACAGCAGGGCGACGATCCAGCCCGCGCTGTAGCCGTCGAGCAGGGTGACGTAGAGGACGAGCGCGGGCGCGACGCCGAAGGAGATCGCGTCCGAGAGCGAGTCCAGTTCGGCGCCCATCTTGCTCGTGGCGTCGAGCATCCTGGCCAGGCGGCCGTCGAGGGTGTCGAGCACGGCGGCGGCGCCGACCATGGCCAGCGCCACGTCCAGCTCGCCGTCGAGCCCGAACTTCACCGCGGACAGGCCCGCACACAGCGCGAGGATGGTGACGACACTCGGCAGCAACCGCACCGAGCGCCGGTGCTTTCGGCGTGCGGCCTGTTCGATCATCCCAGCACAGCCAGGACGGTTTCGGCCCCGATCGTGCGCTGGCCGGGGGCGACCAGCAGTTCGGTGCCGACCGGGAAATAGGTGTCGACACGGGAGCCGAACCGGATCAAGCCGTAGGTGTCGCCGATGGTGAGCACATCGCCGACGCGCGCGTCACAGACGATGCGGCGCGCCAGCAGACCGGCGATCTGCACGACGACGACCTGCTTGCCGCCGTCGGTGTCGATGAGCATGCTGTTGCGCTCGTTGGCGTCGCTGGCCTCGGGCAGATCGGCCGAGAGGAACTTGCCCGGCTGATGCAGCACCTCGCGCACGGTCCCGGACACGGGAACGCGCTGCACGTGCACATCGAGAACGGACAGGAAGATGCTGACGCGCGGCAGCGGCTGATCGCCGAGTCCGAGCTCGGCGGGCGGCACCGCGGTATCGACGAGCGCGACCTCACCGTCGGCGGGCGCGACGACGATGCCCGGCCGGTTCGGCGGCACCCGGTGCGGGTGCCGGAAGAAGGCGGCACAGGCGGCAGCGGCGGACAGACCTGCCCGGCGCACCCATTTGTTCCGTCCGCCGACGACCGCGACCGCCAGCGGCACCGCGACAAACGGGAGGCCGGCGGGGTGCAGTGGAGGTACAGCGGCCCGCACCAGGTCGACCATGTGGCCGACGGCGGTGGTGTCGGGCGTGCCGGGCGGGGTGGGGCGGCGTGCCACGGGCTCCCTCTTTCGTGATGTGACGACAACGCAAGCGTTCACACCTTACGGGAACCCCACCGCTTCCACCCGTGGTCAGTGTGCCGCTCTACGTCCTGTGAACAGCTTCACCAGGAACAGCAGGACGCAGGCGCCCGCCAGACAGGTGAAGAAACTGAAGATCCAGCCAGCGCCCTCGACGTCGACGCCGAAGAGGCTGAGCACGAAACCGCCGAGCAGGCCACCGACGATTCCGACGACGATATTGAGCAGGATCCCCTGCTGCGCGTCGGTCTTCATGAACTTGCTCGCAATCCAACCGGCGAGGCCGCCGATGATGATCCAGCTGATAATCCCGAGTCCGAGCATGGTGTCCTCGTTCCCTCGATGGGTCGGCGAGCAATCGCCTTGCCTCCAAGGTACCTGTAACGGTTGTGACATATGACACGACTTCGCGGACCGAAGCCGTTAATATGAGGACGCCTCATGTCTGCACGTTCACATGTTGTCCATGCGCGGGTCATGGGCGATGAGCGACGGATTTCGATGCTTCGGGTACACCCAGCGGTGCAACCGCAGGTTGACAGGTACAGAGGAGACGCATAATGGCTGCTCGAATCGCCCAGACGACTGGAGCTGAGCACACCGCGATTCTCGGTTTGGGCGTCTATCGCCCCGTCCGGGTGGTCACAAACGACGAGGTCGCGGGCCCGATCGACTCGAGTGACGAGTGGATCCGCACCAGATCGGGAATCAGAACCAGGCGTTTCGCCTCCGCCGAGGAAACCATCCAGAGCATGAGTGTCGCCGCCGCGAAGGACGCGTTGGCTTCATCCTGTGTGGCCGCCGATCAGGTCGACTGCGTCATGGTCGCGACCTCGACCCATCTCCTACTCACCCCCGCCATCGGGCCGCAGATCGCCACCGATCTCGGCATGACCGGCGCGGCCGCGTTCGACATCTCCGCCGGCTGCGCCGGCTTCTGTCACGCCCTGGCGATGGCCTCGGATCTCGTGCGCGCTGGCACGGCGAAGAACGTGCTGGTGATCGGGGTCGAGAAGCTGACCAACACCGTCGATTTCACCGACCGCGCGACGGCGTTCCTGTTCGCCGACGGCGCGGGTGCCGTCATCGTCGGCCCGGCCGAGGAGCAGGGCATCGGCCCGACCGTCTGGGGCTCGGACGGCACCCAGCATCACGCCATCCGCCAGAACAAGGACTGGATGGAGTTCTTCGCCGAGATCGAGGAGAAGGGCACCGACGCGGTGCGTCCCTACCTCGCGATGGAGGGCACCGCGGTGTTCCGCTGGGCGGCGCACTCACTGGAGAAGGTCTGCCGCGACGCGATCGACCGCGCGGGCCTGACCACCGACCAGCTCGACGCGATGATCCCGCACCAGGCCAACGGCCGGATCATCGAGATCATGGCCAGGGTGCTCAAGCTGCCCGAGGACTGCGCGCTGGCCAACGACATCGAGGAATCCGGCAACACCTCGGCAGCATCGATCCCGCTGGCCATGGAGGCCCTACTACGCAAGGGCGAGTCGAAGCCGGGCGATACGGCCCTGCTGATCGCCTTCGGCGCCGGACTGTCCTACGCCGCACAGGTTGTCACGCTGCCTGTCTGGCAATAACCGACCAGCAACTACGCCCACCGCCGCGGTGGTCTGCCTTCCCGCAGGCCACCGAGCGGTGGGCTCGCCATGTCCACCCTGTCCCACTTGCACCAACCCGGACATGCTGGCAAACTTTTCGCTACCACCGCTGCTGATCGACGATGCTCAGCTCCCAGCGTTCCCGTCGTCAACCCGAGGTGATCGGCCGTGAAACTGCGCTCATTCCTGCCACGCAGGCACACCAACGACGTCCCCCTGCTGCCGACCATCGAGCCGGACGACAGCTTCGCGCTGCGCGCCGCGTTCACCCGACGCAAACGCGACGAACGCCTCGAACGCCTGCTCACCCCCAGCGAACTCGAGCTGGTGCTGCATCACCAGCTCTGACCACCGCGGTACCGCGGGCGAGGAGGATACTTCTACGGGTGAGCACTCCAGCGGTAACCAAACCGGCCATTCTGAGCGTTGACGACGACCCCGGTGTCTCCCGGGCGGTGGTGCGCGATCTGCGCCGCCGCTACGGCGCGGACTACCGGATTCTGCGGGCCGAATCGGGACCGCAGGCGCTCGAGGCGCTGCGGGAGATGAAACTGCGCGGCCAGCCGGTCGCGGTGCTGATCGCCGACTACCGGATGCCCGGCATGGACGGCATCGAATTCCTGGAGCAGGCGATGGACCTGCATCCCTATGCCCGCCGGGTCCTGCTGACCGCCTACGCCGACACCAATGCCGCGATCGACGCGATCAATGTCATCGATCTCGACCACTATCTGCTCAAGCCGTGGGACCCGCCGGAGGAGAAGCTCTACCCGGTCCTCGACGGACTGCTCGATGCCTGGCGCAGCGCCGAACAGCGGCCGGTGCACGAGACGAAAGTCGTCGGCGATCGGTGGTCACCACGGTCCTCGCAGGTGCGAGAGTTCTTGGCGCGCAATCAGTTGCCGTACCGCTGGTACCCCCTTGACGAGCCGGAGGGCGCCCGGCTGCTCGAGGCGGCGGGCGCCGATCCGCTGACCTGTCCGGTGGTGATCACCGCGGGCGGCACCGCGCTGATCCAGCCCAGTGACAGCGAGCTCGCCGAAAACGTCGGGCTCACCGTCGAACCCAGCGGCGATTTCTACGACCTGATCGTCGTCGGCGGCGGACCGGCCGGGCTCGGCGCCGCCGTGTACGGCGCGTCGGAGGGTCTGCGCACGGTGCTGGTCGAGCGCACCGCCACCGGTGGGCAGGCCGGGCAGAGTTCGCGGATCGAGAACTACCTCGGCTTCCCCGACGGCTTGTCCGGTGCGCAGCTGGCCGACCGGGCGCGCAGGCAGGCGGCCAAGTTCGGCGCGGAGGTCATCACCACCCGCGATGTCGTCGGGCTCGAGGTCAACGGATCGGCGCGCACGGTGCGCTTCGCCGACGGCGGCAAGCTGTGCGCGCACACGGTACTCATCGCGACCGGCGTCGACTACCGGCGGCACCCGGCGCCCGGTGTGGACGAATTCACCGGGCGCGGTGTGTATTACGGCTCGGCGATGACCGAAGCCGCCGAATGCGCCGAACAGGACGTCTACATCGTCGGCGGTGCCAACTCGGCCGGGCAGGCGGCGGTGTTCCTGTCCCGCAACGCCCGTCGCGTGCACATCGTGGTCCGTGGCGACGCGCTGGAGAAGTCGATGTCGCACTATCTGATCCAGCAGATCGCGCAGATCCCGAACATCGTGGTGCACACCGAGACCGAGGTGGTCGGCGTCGACGGTGACGATCACCTCGAGCGGATCATCCTGCGCGACAACCGGACCGGCACCGAGGACAAGGTCGACGCGCAGCGGTTGTTCCTGTTCATCGGCGCCGCGCCGCAGACCGGCTGGCTCGACGGCGTCGTCACCAGGGACGAGGCGGGCTACGTGCTCGCGGGCCCCGACCTGATGATCGACGGCGCCCGCCCGCCGGGCTGGGAACTGCCACGGCCACCGCACCACCTCGAGACCAGCGTGCCCGGCGTGTTCGTCGCAGGCGACGTGCACGCCGAATCCGCCAAGCGGGTGGCCTCCGCGGTCGGTGAGGGCGCGATGGCGGTCATGCTCGTGCATCGGTACCTGGCTTAGGAGCGGGAATGACCTTGATCTGCGATCCGAACGAACTGCGCACGCTGTTCCTGTTCGAGAAGCTCGACGACGACCAGCTGGCGCAGCTGTGCGCCGCAGGCCGGATCGAGTACATCGACCCGGGACCGGTGTACCGCGAGGGCGAGCCCGCCACCTGCTTCTACGTGCTGATCGACGGTGAGGTGCGGCTGACGAAGCTGTCCGGCGGCACCGAGATCGAGATCAACCGCACCGACCACCGCGGCGTATACGCGGGCGCGTGGATGGCCTACCTCGGCGACAAGGTGAGCCAGGACTACGCGGGCTCGATGTATGTCCTGCGGAGCTCCCGGTTCCTCGTGCTGGACGCCGCCGACTTCGCGCGCATGGTCACCGACTGGTTCCCGATGGCGGTGCACCTGCTCGAGGGCGCGTTCTTCGGCGGGCAGAAGACGGGTCAGCGGATCGCGGAACGGGAGCGGCTGCTGGCGCTGGGTTCGCTGTCGGCGGGGCTGACCCACGAGCTCAACAATCCGGCCGCCGCCGCCGTGCGCGCCACCGCCGGGCTGCGCGAACGCGTCGCGGGCATGCGGCACAAGCTCAAGATGATGGCCGAGGGCAAGTTCACGCCCGAGGCGTTCGTGAAGCTGGTCGAACTGCAGGAGCAGGCCGCCGAGCAGGTCGCCAAGGCGCCCGAGCTGGCCCCGCTGGAGGCGGCCGACCGCGAGGACGGCCTGGCCGACTGGTTCGACGAGCACGGCATCGCCGACGGCTGGAACCTCGCGCCGACCTTCGTGCAAGCCGGTCTCGACATCGACTGGCTCGAAGGCGTGCACGCGACCCTCGAGGCCTGCCAGGCGCAGGTGTTCGAGGGCGCGATCCGCTGGCTGAACTACACGATCGAGACCGAACTGCTGATGAACGAGATCGCCGACTCGACGACCCGCATCTCCACCCTGGTCGGCGCGGCCAAGCAGTACTCGCAGATGGACCGCGCGCCCTACCAGGTGGTCGACCTGCACGAGCTGCTCGACTCCACGCTGGTGATGCTCAACCGCAAACTCGGCGACGGCGTGCGGGTGGTCAAGGACTACGACCGGGCGCTGCCGCCGATCCCGTGCTTCGCGGCCGAACTCAACCAGGTGTGGACCAACCTCATCGACAACGCGGTCTACGCGATGGGCGGCACCGGCACGCTGACCGTGCGCACCTACAAGGAGAACGACTGCGCCGCCGTCGAGATCGGCGACACCGGGCCTGGCATCGCGCCCGAGGTCAGGAGCCGGATCTTCGAGCCGTTCTTCACCACCAAACCCGTCGGCGACGGCACCGGACTCGGCCTCGACATCTCGTTCCGGATCGTGGTCAACAAGCACAATGGCGATATCCGGGTCGAATCCGAACCGGGCAGCACCCGTTTCATCGTCCGCCTGCCGCTCGATCCGCAGGCGGACAACGACAGCACACCGTCGAACACAGGAGATCAGTGATGTCTGAAGAGTTCGAAGGAATCGACCCGAACGTGCCGCCCAGCGGGGCCGGTTGCGCGGAGTGCGACGCCGCGGGCGGCTGGTGGGTGCATCTGCGGCGCTGCGCGAAATGCGGGCACGTCGGCTGCTGTGACAGCTCGCCGAGTCAGCACGCGTCGAAGCATTTCGCCTCGACCGGGCACTCGTTCATGCAGAGCTACGAGCCCGGCGAGGACTGGTTCTACAACTTCACCACCAGCGAGATGTACAGCGGCGGGCCCGAACTCGCTGCGCCGACCAGTCACCCGATCGATCAGCCCGCGCCGGGACCGGCCGACCGGGTGCCCGCGAACTGGCAGTCACTGGTCCACTGAGCAGCGCTCAGGCGTATCTCCGCTTCGCTCCGGCCGTGCGCAGGTCTGGCGCCGGCTGCGCCCGCTGCGCTAGCTGAGCTTGATCCCGGCGGCCTCGGCGACGGTCTTGTCGGCGTTGCCCGGCGCGAGGCAAACCAGCTTCGCGGTACCGAGCGCCACATTCGGGCTGCCCTCGAAGGGGCCGCCGGGGTGGGCGGCCAGGATCTGCTCGATCGCCTGCTTCTCGCCGTCGCTGTCGAGCTCGTTGAACTGCGCGCAGGTGACGGCGGCACCCGCGGCGGGCGCGCCCGTCGCGGAGGCGGGCTTGGTGGTGGTGGCACTCGCGCTGGAGGTCGGCGTGCCCTTGCGCAGCCCGTTCGCGTCGGCGGCGTCGTCGGAACCGCATCCGGCCACCGTCAGGCACAGCGCCCCAGCAGCCAGGACGACGAGGGAGATTCGATTCATCTGCAGCTTTCCCCGGTGGGTCGTTGCGCCGGCACCTCCGGCGCGTCCGGTGGAGCCTACCGGCTGGTTGCGGTGGTTCGTCATGTCAGCCACTTTCGGCCCTCGACCTTGCGGTCTGCCAAACGATCCCTGATCGTCCGGGCGGAATCGCCGGAACGCGGCAGAATGGGGCAGTGGCTGAACTATCGCTCACCGCCCGGCTCAACCCCTCGGCAGCCGACGCAAGGCGCGGCGTGGTGCGTCTGCATCCCGAGACGCTCACCGCACTCGGCCTGCGCGAATGGGACGGCATCGCGCTGACCGGCGCGCGCCGGACCGCGGCGGTGGTCGCCAAGGCCCCTGCGGGCACCCCGCCGGGGGTGGCGCTGCTCGACGACGTGACGCTGTCGAATGTGGGGCTGCGGGAGAACGCGGCGGTCACCGTCGCGCCGGTGACGGTTTACGGCGCCAAGCAGATCTCGCTGAGCGGGTCGACGCATGCGACGGCCAGTATTCCGGCGGCCACCCTGCGGCAGGCGCTGCTCGGCAAGGTGGTGACGGTCGGCGACACGGTGTCGCTGCTGCCGCGCGATCTCGGGCCCGATATCAGCTCGGCGGCGGCCACGCAGGCGCTCTCGCGCGCGTTCGGCATCGCCTGGACCACCGAACTGCTCACCGTCACCGCGATCGAGCCGATGCCGGGACCGGTGAGCGTGCAACCCAATTCGGCCGTCGGCTGGGGTCGCGGCGCGGCCGCGATCATGCACGCGATGGAGCGCGACTCCGACGCCGACCAGAACGGGATACCGGCCGATATGGTGTCGGTGAGTTCGGGGAGCGCGCCGATCCAGGTCGAGGATCTGGCGGGGGTGCAGGGGCAGGCGGCCAAGCTGGCCGAGTGGCTGAGCCTGGCGCTCGACGAACCCGAACTGCTGAAGACACTCGGCGCACCCGCTCATCTCGGCGTGCTGGTCACCGGCCCGGCCGGGGTCGGCAAGGCGACGCTGGCCAGGGCGGTCGCGGCGCCGCGCCGCCTCGTCGAGCTCGACGGGCCCAGTGTCGGCGCGATGGAGAGCGGCACCCGGTTGCGCGAGGTCGCCGAGGCCGTCGGCGACGTCGCCGCAGGGCGGGGCGGGATCCTGCTCGTCACCGATATCGACGCGCTGCTGCCCGCCGACGCCGAACCGGTCGCCACCCTCATCCTCGACCAGCTGCGGGCCGCGATGCGCGCGCCGTGCGTCGCCCTGCTGGCCACGACCGCCCATCCCGCACAGGTGGATTCGCGGTTGCGCGCGCCGGATCTGTGCGATCGCGAACTGGCACTGCCGCTGCCGACCGCGGTGGTCCGGCGCGCGCTGCTGGAGCAGCTGTTGCGCAAGGTGCCTGCCGAGACACTCGACTACGACATGATCGCTTCGCGGACACCGGGTTTCGTGGTCGCCGATCTGGCGGCACTGTGCCGGGAAGCGGCGGTCAGGGCGGCGGGGCGGGCCAGCCGCGACCAGGCCGAGCCGGAGCTCACCCAGGACGATCTGGTCGGCGCGCTGGATGTCATCCGGCCGCTGTCGCGTTCGGGGACAGAGGAATTGGCGATCGGCTCGCTCAACCTCGACGACGTCGGCGACATGGTGGAGACCAAGCAGGCGCTCACCGAGGCGGTGCTGTGGCCGCTGCGCCACCCCGATTCGTTCGCCCGGCTCGGCATCGACCCGCCGCGTGGTGTGCTGCTCTACGGCCCGCCCGGCTGCGGCAAGACATTCCTGGTGCGCGCGCTGGCAGGCACCGGTCAGCTGAGCGTGCACGTGGTGAAGGGCGCGGAGCTGATGGACAAATGGGTCGGCTCCTCCGAGCGCGCTGTCCGCGAATTGTTCCAGCGCGCCCGCGATTCCGCGCCGTCGCTGATCTTCCTCGACGAAGTCGACGCGCTCGCCGCGCGCCGTGGCCAGAGCAGCGACTCCGGTGTCTCGGACCGGGTGGTCGCCGCGCTGCTCACCGAGCTCGACGGCGTCGAACCGCTGCGTGACGTGGTGGTCGTCGCCGCGACGAACCGGCCCGAGCTGATCGACCCGGCACTGCTGCGCCCCGGTCGGCTGGACCGGCTGGTGTTCGTGCCGCCGCCGGACGCGGCCGCCCGGTTCGACATCCTGCGCACCGCGGGCCGGTCGGTGCCGCTGGCCGACGATGTGGACCTGTCCGCCCTGGCCGCCGACCTCGACGGCTACTCCGCCGCCGACTGCGCCGCCCTGCTGCGCGAGGCCGCGCTGTCGGCCCTGCGCCGCGATATGGCGGCCGCCGACGTCACCGCCGACGACGTGGCCACCGCGCGCCGCACCGTCCGGCCGTCGCTGGATCCCGATCAGGTCGAGTCGCTGCGCCGGTACGCCGAGAGCCGGGCTTGACGACCACCCAGCGTCATCGACGACGTCGCAGCTAGAAGGGTGTTTCGGCGAGTATCGTCAAGCTGTGGCCACGTTCGGGGACGGTGTGGATGCGGTCTCGGCGTTCGCGGGCGCCGCGATCGCGGGAATCGCACTGTTCGTGCCGGTCACCTCCCGCTCCAGCTCGGTGATCGACACCCCCTATCAGATGGCCAGCTGGGCAAACAGCATTCCCCGCGCGACGACCCTCGGGCTGATCGTCGCCGTCGTCGTGGCCGTGCTGATCCGGCCGGGACTCGACTGGCTCGTCGCCGCCGGTGCCGCCGCGGCGCTGGGGCTCAACTATTTTGTCGGCCACACCATGGACTCGGCCGAGGTGCTCACCACCCAGAACTATGTGAACGCGCTGTTCGGCGGCGTGATCTTCGGCGCCCTGTGCCTCTGTTCGCTGCAGCTGCGCTGGGCCGCAGCCGGTTTCGCACTCGGCTCGGTGGCGGTGTTCGTGTACGGCGAAGTGATCGCGCTGGTCGCCGACAACATGTTGACCACGACGGACCAGGCCGTGCACAGTCCCTCGGGGCTGATCATCGCCGCTGTCGTGCTGCTCGCCGTGAACTCCGTCCGGCACCGGCACACCATCAAGCCGCCCGCCGGGCCGCCGCTCACCGCCGATCTGCCGATGGTCCCGATCGTGTCCGCGACGGTCCTCGCGCTGTCGGTGCTGCTGGCC
The DNA here is from genome assembly GCF_042728775.1 of Nocardia sp. NPDC060259. NCBI lineage: Bacteria > Bacillati > Actinomycetota > Actinomycetes > Mycobacteriales > Nocardiaceae > Nocardia > Nocardia sp. NPDC060259. The sequence continues at coordinate 53,042 of NZ_JBHXAY010000005.1, read as the reverse complement.
ACCGAATGGCTCCAGCGTGAGTTCGCCGAGCTCCATCGGGGCTTCTGGCCCATCGCGCTCGCGGTGGCGGTCACGGTCGTCGCCGCGTTCGTCGCGGCCACGCTGCTGCCCGGCCGCGACGGGACGGCTGTGCTGGTCGCCGTCAGCCTGGCCGCCGCGGGCGACTCGGTCATCGATGGCCCGAGCCTGGGCTGGCGGATCGTGCTCGTGCTCGGCGCGGCGGCGGTTGGCATCCTGGCAGGCATGCGCTGGGCCTCGCCGTGGGCCGTCCTGTGCGGCGCCGCCGCGATCTGCGTGTTCGTCACGTTCTCCGAACGCCTGCCGTGGACCTTCGTCTGGACGGTCGGCACGCTGGTTCTGGCCGTGGTCGCCGGGTATGCGTTCGGCTCGATCCGGGTCGGCTACGGGCCAAGCGCCGTGCTCGGACTCGGCGCGGTGTACCTGCCGTCGATCCTGTGGTCGATTCCCACCGGTCTGCGGAACTGGCCGACCGGCGCGGATCCGATGCCCGAAGCCACGGCAGGCCGGGCCGCGCTGGCCATCACGATCGGCGGCGCGGCCGCGCTGCTGCTGCTGTACCGGATCCGATCCGCCGAGCCGACGCCCGCGGTCACGCCATAGCCGTACCCGGCGGGACAGGGCGTGATCCCGGCTCCCGGGGCGCGCCGCCCGCTGATCGCGACATCCCAGGTGAGCGGGGTGCGCGCCGGTATCGTCGAACGGTGCCCAAGATCGGGGATGGTCTGGACGCGGTCACGGCCTTCGCCGGGTCCGCGGCGGCCGGAATGTCGCTGTTCCTGCCGTTCACCTTCGGGTCAGGCGCCGAGGACAATTCGCCCTACCACGTCACCAGCCTGATCAACAGCGTGCCGCGCGCGGCCGCGCTCGGGCTCATCGTGGCCGTCGTCGTCGCCGTGCTGGCCAGGCCGATCAACCGGCCCGGGCTGATCTGGCTCACCGCGACGGCCGGGGCGGCGGCGCTGGCGGTCAACTACTTCGTCGGGCGGACGATGGTCTCGGCCGACGTGCTCACCACCCAGAACTACATCGACTCGCTGTGCGGCGGCGTGTTGTTCGGCGCGCTGGGCATCTGCGCGTGGCGGATGCGCTGGCCCGCGACCGGTTTCGCGCTCGGCGTGGTGGTGGTGTTCATCTACGGCGAGGTCGTCGCCCTGTTCACCGCGAACTCCGCGGCGACGGTGGACAAGTCGGTGGGCATCCAGGCCTGGCTGACCGGCGCCGCGGTCGTGCTGCTCGCGGTGAACACCGTGCGCCATCGGCACGGCGTCATGCTGCCCGCGGTGCCGCGCATTGCCGCCGATCTGCCGATCAGCCCGATCGTGGCCGCCACCATCCTGTCGTTGTCGCTGCTGGTCGCCACCGAATGGCTCGGCCGTGAGTTCGACGGTCGCCGCGGGAACTTCTGGCAGATCGCCACCGCCGTGGCGATCACCATCGTGGCCGCGTTCGTCACGGCGACCCTGCTGCCCGGCCGCGACGGCGCCGGTGTCCTGATCGCGGTCAGCGTGGCCGCGGCGGCCGACGCGCTCGGTGACGGCAGCCGTCTCGGCTGGCATCTCGTGCTCGTCCTTGTGATCGGCACGGCCGCCGTCCTGGCCGGTCTGCGCTGGGGGACATCGTGGGGTGTCCTGCTCGGCGCCGCCGTGATCTGCGTGTTCGCCTCGGTGGCACAACGGATCCCGTGGTCGCACACCTGGACGGCCGGGACCGTCCTGCTGACCTGCGTCGCCGGTTTCGCGGTCGGCTCGATCCGGGTCAGCTACCTGCCGAGCGCCGTGCTCGGACTCGGCGCGCTGTACCTGCCGTCGATCCTGTGGTCCATTCCCACCGGGGAACGGCAGTGGCCGACCAGCACGACTGTCGCCGACGAGAGCACGCCGGCCAGGGTCGCGCTCGCCATCACCGTCGGCGCCGCGGCGAGCTTGGCCCTGCTGTACCGGATCCGTCCCGCCGCATCGGAAGAAGCGGCCGTGCCATAGCCGAGCCCCACCCGACATGGCCGACGCGACATCCGCGGTACCGGCACACATCCCGGCATCGCCCGTAGGATCGGAGCGAGCTACTCGACCGCTACCGACCCGACGGAGGAGAGTTGCTCGCCGTACTGCTCGTCCACGCGCTGGCCGCACTGGTGGCACCGCTGTGCGTACGAGTGCTGGGCCGCAACGCTTTCTACCCGCTGGCCCTTGTCCCGCTCGGCAGCCTCGGCTGGGTGATCGCGCACTGGGGAACGACGGTGCGCACGCATACCCAATGGGCGCCGCAGATCTCGATGGACATCGACCTGCGCTTCGACTCGCTCGCCGCGGTGATGTGTGTGCTCGTGCTCGGCATCGGCGCGCTGATCCTGGCCTACTGTGGCCGCTATTTCGAGCGCGACGAAGCCAGGCTCGGCGTATTCGCCGCCGAGCTCATCGGTTTCGCCGGCGCCATGTTCGGCCTGGTCACCAGCGACAACATGCTGCTGCTCTACGTGTTCTGGGAAATCACGACGGTGCTGTCGTTCCTGCTCGTCGGGCATTACGCCGAACGCGCTGTCAGCCGCCGGGCGGCGATCCAGGCGCTGCTGGTGACCGGTGCCGGCGGGCTGGCGATGCTGGTCGGGATCGTCATCCTCGGGACGCGCTACGGCAGCTTCCTGCTCTCCGATCTGCTCGCGACCGCACCGCCCGCCGGGACCGCGGTCTCGGTGGGGATCGCGCTCGTGTTGATCGGCGCGATCAGTAAATCGGCGATCGTGCCGCTGCACTTCTGGCTCCCCGGCGCGATGGCGGCGCCGACCCCGGTGAGCGCCTATCTGCACGCCGCCGCGATGGTGAAGGCGGGCGTCTATCTGGTGGCCCGGCTAGCGCCCGCGTTCGCGCAGACGGCGCCGTGGCATGTGCTGCTCCTGCCGCTCGGCATCGCCACGATGTTACTGGCGGGCTGGCGGGCGATCCAGGTGCACGATCTGAAGCTGGTGCTGGCGTTCGGCACCGTCAGCCAGCTGGGTCTGCTGATCACGATGACGGCGATCGGCACGCCGGACGCGGCGCTGGCCGCCATCACGCTGCTGGTGGCGCACGCCCTGTTCAAGGCGAGCCTGTTCATGGTGGTCGGCATCATCGACCACGGCGCGGGCACGCGGGACCTGCGCCGGTTGTCCGGGCTCGGCAGGCGGGCGCCGTGGCTGTGCGCGGTCGCGGTGCTCGCGGCGTTCAGCATGGCGGGGCTGCCGCCGTTGCTCGGGTTCGTCGGCAAGGAGTCGGCGCTGAGCGCGCTGTGGTCGACCGAGGTGCTGAGCGCACCGGCGAGGGTGGCACTGCTGGCCGGCGTTGCCGTCGGGTCGGCGTTCACGGTGGCCTACAGCATCCGATTCGTGTGGGGCGCTTTCGGTGTCACCGCCAATCCCGAGCGCGTGGTGACCTGGCACGCGCCGGGTCCGCTGCTGCTCGGCCCGCCGGCGGTGCTCGCGGTGGCCGGGCTCGCGGGCGGTCTCGACACCCCGGCCGTCGACCGCTGGCTGAGTCCCTACGCCACGTCACTGCCCGGTGTCCTGGACACCCACCTCGCGCTGTGGCACGACTTCACCGGACCGCTCGCGCTGACGGTGCTGATCGTCGCGGCCGGTCTCGCGCTGTTCCTGATCCGGGGCCGGATCGGCGAACCGGCGCACCCACGGCTGGGCAATGCCGACCGCAACTACGACGCGGCCCTGCGCGCGATGGACCGGCTCTCGCTGCGCATCACCGGTACCGTGCAGTCCGGTTCGCTGCCAGCCAGCCAGGCCGCCATCCTCGGCACCCTGATCGTGTTGCCGACGATCCTGCTCGCCCTCGGCACCCGCACGGGAGTGCAACTGCGCCTGTGGGATTCGCCGTTGCAGGCGGCGATCGGGGCGATCATGATCGCGATGGCGCTGGCGGCGACGGTGCTGCGCAACCGTTTGGCCAGCGTGCTCGTCGTCGGGGTCACCGGCTACGGCTGCGGCGTCATCTTCGCCCTGCACGGCGCACCCGATCTGGCGCTGACCCAATTCCTGGTCGAGACACTGACTTTGGTGATCTTCGTGCTGGTACTGCGGGCGTTTCCCGCCGAGATCGCCGAAGACCAGGCCACCGCGTTCAAGGTCAGGCGGGCGCTGCTGGCGATCGGCGTCGGGGTCACCGTCGCGGTCCTGGCCGCCTTCGCCACCGCGGCCCGGCGCAGCGAACCGATCTGGCAGGCCATTCCCGACGCGGCCTACCGGATCGGCGGCGGCAAGAACGCGGTCAATGTGCTGCTGGTCGACATCCGCGCCTGGGACACCCTCGGCGAGATCTCGGTGCTCGTCGTCGCCGCGACCGGCGTCGCCTCGCTGGTGTTCCGCAGCCGCCGCTTCGGCAGCGCGCCGCGCGCCGCCGACTCACCCCACTACGACCCCGACGCGGTGAGCTGGCTGCCCGCGGCCCGGCTGGTCGACCGGCGCGAACGCTCGATGGTCCTGCAGATCACCACCCGCCTGATCTTCCCCACCATCATGGTGCTGTCGGTGTACTTCTTCTTCTCCGGCCACAACGCCCCCGGCGGCGGCTTCGCCGGCGGCCTGATCGCCGGACTCGCCCTGACGCTGCGTTATCTGGCGGGCGGACGCTACGAACTCGGCGAGGCGCTGCCGGTGGACGCCGGGCACCTGCTCGGCGCCGGTCTCACCCTGGCCGCTGGCACCGCGACCGCGTCGCTGCTGCTCGGCGCGCCACCGTTGTCCTCGGCGATCGTCGAGGTGACCTTGCCGGTGCTCGGCCACATCAAACTGGTCACCGCGCTGTTCTTCGACCTCGGCGTCTACCTGGTCGTTGTCGGGCTGGCACTCGACGTGCTGCGCAGCCTCGGCGCCCGCCTGGACAAGGAACTAATATGAGCGCCAACCTGATTCTGCTGATCACCATCGGCGCGCTCACCGCGTGCGGTGTCTACCTGCTGCTCGAGCGGATCGTCTCGAAGATGCTGCTCGGCATGATCCTGCTCGGCAACGCGGTCAACCTGCTGATCCTCACCATGGGTGGCCCGGACGGGAAACCGCCGATCCTCGGCAGCGCCGACACCGCGCACGACGGCATGGCCGACCCGCTGGCCCAGGCGATGGTGCTCACCTCGATCGTGATCACCATGGGGCTGGCCGCGTTCGTGCTAGCCCTCGCCTACCGCTCCTACACGCTGACCACCACCGAGGACGTGCGCAACGACCCCGAGGACGCCCAGATCGCCGCCCGGCGGGAACAGGAGGATCCCGAACAGTGACCCTGTCCCCGGAGCTGCTGCCCGCCATCGCCGCACTGCCGGTGCTGATCCCGCTGCTCGGTGCCGCGGCGACGCTGGTGTTCGGCCGCCGCCCCCGGCTGCAGGCGATGATCTCGCTGAGCGCGCTGTCGTGCGTGCTGGTGGTCAGCGCGCTGCTGCTGTACCTGGCCGACCGCGACGGCACCACCGCGGTCCAGGTGGGCGGCTGGCCGACCCCGATCGGCATCACCCTGGTGGTCGACCGGCTCTCTGCCGCGATGCTCCTGGTGTCGGCGTTCGTGCTGCTGGCGGTGTCGATCTACGGTGCGGGACAGAACATCTCCGACGGCGACGAAAATCAGCCGACCTCGATCTACCGGCCCACCTACCTGGTGCTGACCGCGGGGGTGTCGACGGCGTTCCTGGCCGGCGACCTGTTCAACCTGTTCGTCGGCTTCGAGATCCTGCTCGCGGCATCGTTCGTGCTGCTGACCGTCGGCGCCACCGAGGCGCGCATCCGCACCGGCATCGCCTATGTGATGGTGTCGATGGTGTCGTCGCTGATCTTCCTGATCGGCATCGGCATCACCTACGCCGCCACGGGGACACTGAATCTCGCGCAGCTGGCCGTTCGGCTGGAAGCAGCGCCGAGCGGTGTGCGCACCGCCTGCTACGCGGTGCTGCTGGTGTCGTTCGGGATCAAGGCGGCGGTATTCCCGCTGTCGAGCTGGCTGCCCGACTCCTACCCCACCGCCCCGGCGCCCGTGACCGCTGTCTTCGCCGGTCTGCTCACCAAAGTCGGTGTGTACGCGATCATCCGCACCCACACCCTGTGGTTCCCCGACGGCGCGTTCGACGACATCCTGCTGGTGTGCGGGCTGGCGACGATGCTGGTCGGCGTCCTCGGCGCGATCGCGCAGACCGACATCCGGCGACTGCTCTCGTTCACCCTGGTCAGTCACATCGGCTACATGATATTCGGTATCGGGCTCGCCACCACGGCGGGCCTGACCGGCGCGGTCTTCTACGTCGCCCACCACATCCTGGTGCAGACCGGACTGTTCCTCGCGGTCGGCCTCATCGAGCGCCAGGCGGGCTCGGTGTCGCTGCGCCGGCTCGGCGGGCTGGCCACCGCGAGTCCGCTGCTGGCCGTTCTCTTCCTGGTGCCCGCGCTGAATCTCGGTGGTATTCCGCCGTTCTCGGGATTCATCGGCAAGGTCGCCCTGTTGGAAGCGGGCGCCGCCGACGGCAGTGCGCTGGCCTGGGTGCTCGTCGCGGGCTCGGTCGTCACCAGCCTGCTGACGCTGTACGCGGTGGCCAGGGTATGGAGCAAGGCCTTCTGGCGGCCGCGCGAGGAAGCGCCGGAGGGCCATCTCACCGCCGCGAAACCACCGACCCTGGTGGAGGATACGACCGACGTGCACTACGAGGACCGCACCGACCCCGGCCGGATGCCGGTGCTCATGGTGCTCGCGACCGCCGGTCTCATCACCGCCGGACTCGCGTTGACGGTGCTCGCTGGGCCGATTCTCGGCATCGCCGAACGCGCGGCCGCCGACCTGAACGACCCGTCGGTCTACATCGACTCGGTGCTCGGGCCGGAGGCGCGATGAATACGCTCGGGATGTTGATCAACCGCGACAACGTGCTGCGGGTCGGCGTGCTCGCGTGGTTGACCTGGGTGTGGGTCGCGCTGTGGGGTGACCTCAGCGCGGCCAATGTCATCGCCGGTTTCGTGGTCGCGCTGATCGTCGTCTTCGCGCTGCCGCTGCCGCTCGTACCGGTGACCGGGCGCTTTCACCCGCTGTCGTTCCTCGAATTGATCGTGGTGAGCGTCTATTACGCGCTCGAATCGAGCCTGCAAGTGGCCTGGTTCGCGATTCGGCCCGCCGGGCCGCCCGTGTCCGGCGTGCTGCGGGTGCACCTGGGCATCCAGTCCGATCTGGTCCTGGTGATGGCGACCGACCTGCTCAACCTGATCCCCGGCACCATGGTGCTCGAGCTGGACCGGGCGCGGTGTGTGGTCTATGTCCACGTGCTCGACGTGGGCAGTGAGAAGTCGGTGGTGAAGTTCTACAGCACCACCCGGCGATTGGAGCATCTGCTGATCAACGCCTTCGAACGGCCGAGCGAACGCCTGCGCCTCGATCCGGAGGAGCGCCCGTGACCGTCGTCGCCGTCATCGCAGGCATCCTGCTCACCGCGGCGGCGGTGATCACCAGCTACCGGGTGCTGGCGGGCCCGAGCACCCTCGACCGGGTCGTCGGGATCGACTCGCTGATGGCCATCGCCGCCGCCGGACTCGCGGTCTGGGCCGCCTACAGCAACGACACCACGGTGATCCCGGCGATCGTCGCGCTGGCCCTGGTCGGATTCCTCGGCTCGGCCGCGGTGTCGCGCTTCCGCGTCAGGGACGACCGATGACGGCATGGGAATGGGTCTCGGCCGTGCTGATCCTGACCGGCTGCGCGCTCGCGTTCACCGCGTCCATCGGCATCGTGCGGTTCCCAGACACCCTCACCCGCATGCACGCCGCGACCAAGCCCCAGGTGGTCGGCTTGGTCTTGGTCCTCGTCGGCACCGGGATCGACATCAGGAACGACGTCAATGTGTGGATGCTGGTGCTGACCGGCCTGTTCACCATCATCACCGCACCCGTCATCGCCCATCTCATCGGCCGCACCGCCTACCGCGAACAGCGCCACCGCGACGGCCTGCTGCGGATCAACGAACTGGGCAACGCGGCCGACGACTAACCGCCCACCCGCACCGGCTCCATCGCAGGTTGGGGCGCCGTGGCGAACCAGGTGGCATGGAACGCGGCGGCCACCGCGGCCAGCGACCCGATGACGATCGCGCCCGCGAGCACCGGGTGCTCCGCCATCGGCACCGCCAGGTACCGGTAGGACAGCAGCAGCCCGGCGAACACCGCAGCGCCGAAGCCGACCATCCGCACCCGGAACGCACCCCAGCCACGTTCGGGCGCCCGCAATGCCGACTCGACGGTCAGGCACAGCACCGCGCCCGCCACCAGGTCGACGCCGTAGTGGTAACCGAATCCGAGCGTCGCGGCCACGGTCGCGCCCAGCCAGAACGCTCCACCCCAGCGCAGCCAGGCGGGCGCGCGTGACCCGTCGACATCACGACGGGTGTGGATGAACAGCGACAGCGCCCACGCGGTGTGCATCGACGGCATGCAGTTGCGCGGGGTGAACGCGTCGAACGGCAACGCCGCCGGGCTGCGGTCGATCGGCGGCAGCGCCGTCGGCCAGAAATTGCCCACCTGGAAACCGTGCCCGTCCGCGCCGAACGCGAACATCGGCCCGACGACGGGAAACAGCACATAGAACAGCGGCCCGACCAGCCCGAGCACCAGGAACGTCCGAACCAGGTAGTGCGACGGCCATTCCCCGGTCGGGACGACCTTGCGCAACTGCCACACCGCGACCACGATCGCCGCCACCGGCAGCTCGATGTACACCCAGTGCAGCACCGCGTACACCTCGGGCCCGAGCACATCCAGTACCCGGCCGAGGACCCACGACGGATCACCGAGCGCGTGATCGGCGAGCAGGAGGTATTCGTCGAGCACCGCGGGCCGCACCGCCGAGGTGACGTGCAACCACACGTCACCGACCTTGGTGGCGAGCACGAGCAGCGCACCCAGTGTCGCCGCCTTCAACGCGTCCGTGCGTTCGCGACCGCTCCAGCTCACCGCAGCGACGATCGCGAGCACGGTCAAGACGATCGTCGGCCCGTTGCCGACCGTGAACGGCTTGCCGTCGAGCAGCCGCAGCGCGGCGCACACGGCGTCGATCCCGACCGCAGCGAACACCGCGAACACCCGCCTGCGCGCGTTGACCCCGACCAGCGCGAGCACCAGCCCGGCCCACGGCACCGACATCGATTTCGGTGTGCCGATGTAGTCACGGGCCAGACTCGCCAGCGGTCCGTCGAAACCGTTGACGAACGCGGCGATCTGCAATCCGACGAGAAGTACGAGCACCGACGACATCCCGACGACGGCGAGTGTGCGTGGCTCACGGAGACGGTTCCGGAGGACGGCACCCCCCGCAGCGCCACGCGGATGTTCGACAAGCATTCCGACATCGTAAACGGCGGGTTAACACCACCCCGCCGAGAAGCTGAACGCTACTGATCCAGCTCGCGCACCAGCGAATCGACGACCGCGACAAGATCACCCTGCGATTGCGCGGCGACGCGACGTTGCCGCTGGTAGGAGGCACCGTGGCGGGGAATGTCGGCGACGGCGGCCAGCTCGTCGGCGCAGCCGAGCCGCTTCGCGGTCGGCTCCAATTTGTTCAGCAGATCCATCAGATCGTCTGTGACCAAACGCTCATTACTGGCGTCGTCGACGATCACGATGGCGTCGAGCCCGTACCGCGCGGCCCGCCACTTGTTCTCCTGCACATGCCACGGCGGCAGCGTCGGCAGGTCCTCGCCCGCGTCGAGCCTGCGCTCCAGATCGACTACCAGGCAGTGGATCAGCGCGGCCACCGAGGCCAGCTCGGCCCGGCTGGACAGCCCGTCGCAGACCCGGATCTCGATCGTGCCCCACTTGGGCGCGGGCCGGATGTCCCAGTGCATACCGCCGAGCTGTTCGAACACACCGGTTTTGAGCTGGTCGTGCACGAAACCCTCGAACTGCGGCCAGTTCTCGAACTGGAACGGCAGACCGGCGGTCGGCAGCTGCTGGAACATCAGCGCGCGATTGCTGGCGTAGCCGGTGTCGTCGCCGGACCACATCGGCGAGGACGCCGAGAGCGCGAGCAGATGCGGATACGACAGCAGCAGCGAGTTCAGGATCGGAAAGACCTTGTCCCGGTGCGAGACTCCCACGTGCACGTGCACGCCCCAGATCAGCATCTGGCGGCCCCACCACTGGGTACGCTCGATCAGCTCGTCGTAATGCGGTGAGCGGGTGAGCTGCTGGGCCGACCACTGCGCGAACGGATGGGTACCCGCGCAGAACAGGTCGACACCGAGTGGATCGGCCGCGCGGCGCACCGCGTCCATGGTGCCGCGCAGATCGTCGACCGCGCCGCCGACCGTGTCGTGCACGCCGGTCACCAATTCGACCGTGTTGCGCAGCAATTCCTTGGTGACCTGCGGCGTGCCGTCATAGGCGCGCAGATCGCCGACGGCGTCGAACACCGCCGAGGCGGTGTTGGACAGATCACGCGTCACCTTGTCGACGAGCGCGATCTCCCACTCGATGCCGATGGTCGGCCGGGGCGAACCAGGGAACGGTACCGACTGGATTGCCCCGGCCATGTGCGTCTCGCTAACCGACCACGCCGCAGGCGACCCGGGTTCCAGCGTCACCCGTGGACAGCGTGGTCTCGTCGGGACCGGTGCCACCCTCGCGGGAGTACCGGGTCGGGATGTTGCCGAAGTTGTCGGCGCCGGAGTGCACGATCAGGGCCTTGCCCTTGACGTTGTCCAGGGTGACCGTGTCGGTCCGGGTGACCAGCTTCGCGGTGCCGTCGGCGTTGACCTGCAGCGAGGTCAGATCGCCGCTGGCCGGGTGCGCGTTGGCCGCGCCGACCTGGAGGTGACCGCCCGCGGAGGCGAAGTCGCCCTCACAGGTGCCGTTCTGGTGGAAGTGCAGGCCGTGGAAGCCGGGGGTCAGACCCTGCGCCTCGACGGTGACGACCAGGTGGTTGCCCTCGGCGACGATGGTCGCGGTGCCGACGTTCGCGCCGGAGCTGTTCTTCAGGTCGGCCTTCAGACCACCGGCCGCCGGGGCGCCGTGATCGCCGCCGCCGTGGCTGTCGGCGGTGGTCGGCGCGGCGTGGCCGCCGCCGTGCGCATCGCCGGTACCCGCGGGCGCGGGCGAGCTGGTCCACACCGGCGGCGTGGTTCCCTTGACGTCACTCGACTCTTGGCTGTTGGTGCAAGCAGTGAGACCGAACACGGCAACCGCCAGCACCGGGGTCACAATGCGCCAGGACGGGCGACGAGTTGTCGACGTGGCCATCAGGGAACTCCTTTACGAGTACCGAGTTTAACGAGTAAAGCTGGGTGGACAGGGCTGTACCGCTCAAGATGATGCCACAGCGCAGGCACAGCCCCCGGCACCGCGTGCCGTGCCTCGTTCAGCGACCGGTCAGCACGACCACGACGCCCGGCGAGGTGTCACCGGACTTCGCCGCGACCGTTCCGCCGATCTCCGCGGCGATCTCGGTGGCCGCGGCCTTGTCACCCGCGCCGCTGCCGTAGAACACCGTCGTGGTGGTCAGGTTCTCGCCGTTGTAGTTGCCGGTGCTGACATTGCTCCAGCCCGCCGAGGTCAGTTCGCTCGCGGTCCGGGCTGCCAGACCGGCGACCAGGCTGTTGTTCAGCACCCGAACCGGCACACTCTGATCGACGGTGGCCGCGGGCGCGGCGGGTGCCGTTGTGGTGGGTGCCGTGGTGGTGGGTGCCGTTGTGGTGGACGCCGTGGTGGTCGTCGGCGCGACAGCCGTCGTGGTCGGGGCGGCGGTCGCACTGGTGGTCGTCGCGGCGGCCGTGGTCGCGGGCGCCTGCGCGACCACGCTGGAGGTCGTCGTCTCGGTCTGCTCGGCCGAATCGGATACCTCGGCACCGGAGTTCGACAACGACATCGCACCCAGACCGGCGAAGACGATGGCCAGCGCGATCAACACCATCGCCAGCGCGCGCAGCGGTGGGCCGCCGGGGGTGGGAGTAGGGTTGCTCACCCGCGCAACCCTAGTCGCAACGACGGCTTTGTGGCCTTCCGCGACGCGAACTCACGGCCCGGAGGCGGCAGCGTGCGTAACCACGCAGGGCCTGTGAGCGGCGCCGTGTACACAGTCAGACCTGGAAACCGAGTCGGCGCGCTGCACGCGCTTTCTGCCTGCTCGCCCGCAGCCTGCGCAGACGCTTGACCAGCATCGGGTCGGCCACCAGCGCTTCTTCCTTGTCGACGACGGCGTTGAGGACCTGGTAATACCTGGTCGCCGACATGGAGAACAGTTCGCGGATCGCGTCTTCCTTGGCGCCGGCGTACTTCCACCATTTGCGTTCGAAATCGAGGATGTCGAGCTCACGGCGACTCAGACCACTGCCTTCGTCGATGATGTTGCGAGCCGCTGCGCCGTCCATCTTGCTCCCTCGCCGAGTATCACGAGATGAAAATGACGCTTGCACGTCGCGGATCATTCAACCATGTAGCGGCCGGATCGTCCGAGCGATGTCCCGGCGTGTTGACTACGGGCCAGTAGGGGTGTGCGCGCTTCGCGTGGTGGCGCAAGCCACAGGGGTCGCCGCTCGGCGAGCCGCGCGAACGGCGATAATGGCGGCCATGGCAATTCTCCCGATCGTGATCGTCGGTGACCCCGTCCTCCACAACCCCACCGCACCGGTGACGGAGGCGCCGGCCGAGCTGGCCGACCTGATCGCGGACATGTACGACACCCTGGAGGAATCCAAGGGTGTCGGCCTGGCGGCCAACCAGGTCGGCGTCGGCAAGCGGCTGTTCGTCTACGACTGCCCCGACTTCGACGCGGCGGGCCAGCCGATCCGCCGCAAGGGCGTGGTGATCAACCCGGTGCTGGAGACCTCCGCGATCCCGGAGACCATGCCCGATCCCGACGACGACGAAGAGGGCTGCCTGTCCGTGCCGGGCGAGCAGTTTCCGACCGGCCGCGCCGATTGGGCCAGGGTCACCGGCACCGACGAGAAGGGCGAGCCGGTCGACATCGAGGGCACCGGCTTCTTCGCCAGGATGCTCCAGCACGAGGTGGGCCATCTCGACGGCTTCCTCTACGTCGACGTGCTGATCGGCCGCAACGCCCGCGCGGCGAAGAAGGCCATCAAGCGCAACGGCTGGGGCACACCGGGTCTGAGCTGGATCCCCGGCACGGTGCCCGACCCGTTCGGTCATGACGACTGAGATCCCCCTCGGCCGCCGCGTGGTGATGCGGTACCAGCTGCCGGAGGGCTATCCACAGCCGCTCACCGATGTGATCGGCGAACTGGTGTCGCTGAACCCGCCGTCGGTGCGCACCGCCGAGGGTGAGCTGGTCTCCGTCGCGGCCGATCGGGTCGTCGCGCTGAAAGCCCTGGGGCCCAGGCCGATTCGCACCAAGGAGATCCGGTCGCTGGAGACCGCCGCGGCCGCGGCGTGGCCAGGCAACAGTCACCTGTGGATCGACGGCTGGCTCGTCCGCGCAGGCAACGGCTACACCGGGCGCGCGAATTCCGCTGTGCCGCTCGGTGAATCCGGCATTCCGGCGGTGCTGTCGATCGACACCATGCACCGGATCGCGGACTGGTACACCGCCAACGGGCTGCCGCTGCTGTTGCAGCTGCCCGATCGGCTGGCCCCGGTTCCGCCGGGGTGGAACACCTGGAGCGAGACCGTCGTCCTCGGTCTCGACATCGCGAATTTCGTCCTGCCGCAAGGCCCGTCGATGGTGCGGATCGCCGCCGAACCCGACGACGGCTGGCTGGCGGTGCACCGCTACCGCGGCGAGATCCCGCTCGATCCCGCCGTGCGCGCACCGGAGCGGACCGTGCTCACCTCGGTCCTCGACGGCGCGCTCGGCTTCGCCTCGCTCGGCATGCCGGAGCCGCTGGCCATCGGCCGCGGCGCGGTGACGACCGCACCCGACGGCAGGCGCTGGGTCGGCCTGACCTGTGTCGCCGTCGCGACCGCGCACCGCCGCAACGGACTCGCCGCGCTGCTGTGCGCCGAACTGATCCGCTGGGGCGCCGAGCACGGTGCCACCCACGCTTACGTGCAGGTCGAAATGGGTAATTCTGCCGGACTCGCGCTCTACCGCGAGCTCGGCTTCCTCGAACACCACAGCTACCGCTACGCCGCGCCGCCCAGCGCCACGTAGGAAAGGAACGCGACAGTGCGTCTCGCCACCTGGAACGTCAACTCGGTCCGCTCCCGCGTCGATCGGGTGACCGCCTTCCTCGACCGCAACGACATCGACGTGCTGGCGATCCAGGAAACCAAGTGCCGCGACGACCAGTTCCCCTACGAGCAGTTCGACGCGGCGGGCTACGAGGTCGCCCACGTCGGGCTCAATCAGTGGAACGGTGTCGCCATCGTGTCCAGGGTCGGCCTCACCGACGTCGAGGTGGCGTTCCCGCACCAGCCCGGTTTCGACAAGAACGCGGGCGACTCGCTGATCGAGTCGCCGGTGGTCGAGGCGAGGGCGATCGGCGCGACCTGCGGCGGAGTGCGGGTGTGGAGCCTGTACGTGCCCAACGGCCGCGCGCTCGCCGACCCGCACTACGCCTACAAACTGAACTGGCTGTCGACCTTGCGTGAGCAGGCGACCGGCTGGCTGGCCGACGATCCGGCGGCGAAGATCGCCCTGGTCGGCGACTGGAATATCGCGCCGACCGACGACGATGTGTGGTCGCCGGAGTTCTTCGAAGGCAAGACCCACACCTCGGAGCCCGAGCGCGCCGCGTTCCAGAGCATGCTCGACACCGGCTTCCGCGATGTGATGCGCCCGTTCGCCCCGGGACCCGGCGTCTACACCTACTGGGACTACACCCAGCTGCGTTTCCCCCGCAAGGAGGGCATGCGCATCGACTTCATCCTCGCCTCCCCCGCCCTCGCCGACACGGTCAAGGACGCCTCGGTCGACCGGGACGAGCGCAAGGGCAAGGGCGCCAGCGACCACGCCCCGGTCATCGCGGAGTTCACCGACTGACCCGGCTCCCGCGCCGTGAGCGGTACCGTGGATGACAGGACCATCCGGCCTGCGACGTAGCGGGAGGTGTGCTTGTGGCGTTTTATCGGCAGATCGGCGCGGTGCCACCGAAGCGGCATACGCAGCATCGGGACGAGCGCGGCAACCTCTATTACGAGGAGCTGATGGGCGAGGAGGGGTTCTCCGGTGACTCCTCGCTGCTCTACCACCGTGGCCTGCCACCCGCGATCGTCGATGCGGCTGTGTGGGAACTGCCCGATCAGTCACTGACGCCGAATCATCCACTGCGCCATCGGCACCTGCGTCTTCCCGATCTCTTCCCCGGTGATATGCCCGCCACGACCGACCCGGTGACCGGCCGCAGGCTGCTGCTCGGCAATGCCGATGTGCGGATCTCGTATGTGGTCGCCAAGGGGGCGTCCCCGCTGTACCGCAATGCCATCGGCGACGAGCTGGTGTACGTGGAATCCGGTGCGGCCGTGGTGGAGAGCGTGTTCGGCGCCGTGCCGGTCAAGCAAGGCGATCAGGTGATCATGCCGCGCGCGACCACCCATCGCTGGCTGCCGACGGGTGAGGAACCGTTGCGCGCGTATGTGATCGAGGCGTCGAGCCACATCACGCCGCCCAAGCGGTATCTCTCGAAATTCGGTCAGCTGCTGGAGAATTCGCCGTACTGCGAGCGGGACCTGCACGGCCCGTCCGAACCACTGCTCGCCGAGGGCACCGAGGTGGAGGTGCTGGTCAAGCACCGGCCTGGAACCGAAGTGGTCGGCACCAGGCTGACCTATGCCACGCACCCGTTCGATGTGGTCGGCTGGGACGGCTGCCTGTACCCGTACACCTTCGATATCGCCGACTTCGAACCGATCACCGGCCGGGTCCATCAGCCGCCGCCGGCGCATCAGGCGTTCGAGGGCATCAACTTCGTCGTCTGCAATTTCGTGCCGCGCAAGGTGGACTACCACCCGCTGTCGATTCCGGTGCCGTACTACCACTCCAATGTGGATTCCGACGAGATCATGTTCTATTGCGGCGGAAACTACGAGGCGCGCAGGGGTTCCGGGATCACCCAGGGTTCGGTGTCGGTGCATCCGGGCGGCTATGCGCACGGCCCGCAGCCGGGCGCCTACGAGCGCAGTATCGGCGCGGAATTCTTCGACGAGCTGGCGGTGATGGTCGATACCTTCCGGCCGCTGCAACTCGGGGAGGGCGCGCTGGCCTGCGAGGATCCCGCGTATGCCTGGACCTGGTCCGGGCGAGGGCCGGGGCTGCGATGAGCGCCCGGCTGCTGCGCGTCGACGTGCACCCGGACTCGCTGTTCGGGCCGGAGAACATGCCGTACGGGGTCTTCGCGCCGCCGGAAGGTGAGTTCCGGGTCGGGGTCAGACTGGGCAATACCGTGCTGGATCTGGTTGTGCTGCTCGGTGATCCGATCTTCGCCCGACCGGATCTCAATGCCTTCCTCGCCGCCGGGCCCGCCCGCTGGCGCACGGTGCGTGACCGCTTGCGCGAGCTCGCCGAGACCGAACTGCCGGTCGACGCGCTACATCCCGTCGACGCGGTCGACCTGGCGCTGCCGGTACGGATCGGCGACTACGTCGACTTCTACGCCAGTATCGACCACGCCACGAACCTGGGCAGGCTCTTCCGGCCGGATAGCGAACCGCTGCTGCCTAATTGGCGGCATCTGCCCGTGGGATATCACGGCCGCGCGGGGACGGTCGTCGTGTCGGAGACACCGGTGGTCCGGCCCCGGGGACAGCGCCGCACCGATTCCGGCGCACCGGAATTCGGGCCTTCGCAACGGCTCGATATCGAAGCCGAGCTGGGTTTCGTGGTCGGCACCGGCTCGCCGCTCGGTGTTCCGGTGGGTGTCGACGAGTTCGCCGAGCACGTCTTCGGTGTCGCCCTGGTCAACGACTGGTCGGCCCGCGACATCCAGGCCTGGGAGTACCAGCCGCTCGGCCCGTTCCTCGGCAAGTCGTTCAGCACCTCGATCTCCGCCTGGATCACCCCGCTCGCCGCGCTGGCCGACGCCCGGATTCCCCTGCCCGCGCAGTCGCCGGAACCACTCCCCTACCTGCGCGGCACCGAAAACCACGGCCTCGACATCAATCTGACCGTCAGCTGGAACGGCGAAGTCGTTGCGCACCCGCCCTATTCGCGCATGTACTGGTCCCCAGCGCAGATGCTCGCCCACCTCACCGCCAACGGCGCCTCGATCCGCCCCGGCGATCTCTACGCCTCCGGCACCATCTCCGGCCCCGAACCCACCCAGCGGGGTTCGTTCATCGAGCTGTCCTGGGGCGGAACGCAACCCGTCACCGTGCGCGGCGAATCCCGTACCTTCCTGGCCGACGGTGACGAGGTGACGATCACCGCCACCGCCCCCGGCACGGCGGGCCGCCGCATCGGCCTCGGCCACGTCAGTGGACGAATCCTGCCCGCCCGCAACACTTGATGCCACCGGAACTCGGGTCTGCCGCGGCCACCGCACCTATCGATACCGTGACCGCGTCCGAACAACGCATCCGGAGGTACATCCATGAAATCCACCATCACCGCCGTGGCAGGTCTCGCCCTCATCGGCCTCGTTCAGCTGCCGTTGGCGGCGCCGGCGGCAGCGGCAACATGCGGTCCCTATCCCGTGCCCTGCGCACCCAGTTCCTCGGAGCAGATCTCGGACGTCTTCGCCCTGCTGCGGCAGGCCCTGTTCGGCGGTTCGTCCACGCCGTAGCGAGCAGCGGAATCCACTCGGCAACCGCCCAGGGGCGGAGATGGTAGTGGTCCATCCTCCACCTTGGGGTGGTATCGGGCAAAATTCATTGCGGGATACGGTGACTTTCGACGATCCCTAGCAGAGAGCCCCCCGACGATGTTGACGAGAATCGCCCGCGCCGCCGTGGGCCGACCACGACTGGTGGTCACGGTCGCACTGTTGCTGATGATCCTGTGTGGCGCGATCGGCGCCACCGTGCACTCGCATATGAAATCGGGCGGATTCGTCACCGAGGATCTTGATTCGGTGCAGGCGAGCCAGTACCTGAGCGAGCACTTCCCCGGCTCAGAGCCGAACTACGTCCTGCTCGTGACCGCCGAGGACGGCGCCGATTCGCCCGCGGCCCGCGCCGCCGCCGATACCGCGATCGCCCAGCTGCGGAAAGATCCCGAGATCGTCAGCGGTGTGCAGTCGTACTGGACCTCGCGCCCCGATCTGAAGCAGGCCCTGCGCAGCAAGGACGGCAAGCGAGCGCTCATCCTGGCCACCATCGAGGGCGACGACGCGGAGCTGCCGCTGCGCGCGGCCGAGCTCAGCGAACAAGTGCGGGTCGCGGGCGGGCCGGTGACGATCGAGGCGGGCGGTCTCGCCGCGTCGTTCTCCGATATCAACACCCAGATCAGCAAGGATCTGGTGATCGCCGAGGCCGTCGCCATCCCGGTGACCGGTCTGCTGCTGGCGCTGGTGTTCGGCAGTGTCGTGGCCGCGGCGCTGCCCATCGCGATCGGCCTGTTCGCGATCGCGGCGGCGCTGGGCATCCTGCGGGTGCTGACCGCGGTCACCGATGTGTCGATCTTCGCGCTGAACATGACCACCGCGCTCGGCCTCGCGCTGGCGATCGACTACAGCCTGTTCATCGTCAGCCGGTATCGCGAGGAACTGACCGCGGGCGCCACCCCCACCGATGCGGTGATCCGGTCGATCCGCACCGCGGGCCGGACGGTGGTCTACTCGGCGCTGGTCGTCGCGCTGTCACTGTCGGCGCTGCTGGTGTTCCCGCAGTACTTCTTCAAGTCGTTCGCCTACGCGGGCATCGCGGTCGTCGCGGCCGCCACCGCCGCGGCCGTGATCGTGCTGCCCGCGCTGCTCATCCTGGTCGGACACCGGATCGATGCGATCGATCTGCGCGCACCGCTGCGCAAGCTGTTCCGGCTGGCGCCGCGCGCGGAGAAGCAGCCGCAGCAGACGTTCTGGTACCGCCTGGTCACCGCCGTGATGAAGCGGCCGCTGCCGATCGCGCTGGCGACCACCGCGTTCCTGCTGTTGCTCGGCTCGCCGTTCCTCGGGGTCCAGTTCGGCTACCCCGACGACCGCTCGCTGCCCACCGGCGTGGCCAGTCGCGAGGTCGGTGACGTGCTGCGCACCGAGTTCGACGCCGACATGGCGTCGAGCGCGACCATCGTGCTGCCCGAGTTCCGGGGCACCCCCGCCGACCTGGACGCCTACGCCCGCGAGCTGTCCACGGTGCCCGATGTGCCTGCCGTGCTCAGCAGCTCCGCCGTCTACCGCAACGGTTTGCGGGTGGCCGCCGGCGTGCCGGAGATGTCGGACCCGTCGGCGGGCGCGTACCTGTCGGTCGCGACCACGCTCGACCCGTACTCCGAGGCGGGCCGCACCCAGCTCGACGCTATGCGCGCCGTCCCGGCTCCGTCCGATGCGCTGGTCACCGGCCCGGCCGCCCTCAATCAGGACTCGGTCACCGCGATCACCGGCAAGCTGCCGCTGGCGGGCGCGCTGATCGCGATCACCACGCTGGTGCTGCTGTTCCTGTTCACCGGCAGTGTGGTGCTGCCGGTGAAGGCGCTGGCGCTGAACATCCTGTCGCTGGCCGCGACGTTCGGCGCGATGGTGTGGATCTTCCAGGAGGGGAACCTGTCGGGGCTGCTCGGCTTCACCTCCACCGGCACGCTCAACCTGGCCATGCCCATCCTCATGTTCAGCCTGGCCTTCGGCGCCTCCATGGACTACGAGGTGTTCCTGCTCTCCCGGATTCGCGAGGAATGGCTGGCCGGACCCAAGACCACCGAGGGCAATACCGAGGCCGTCGCCATGGGCGTGGCCCGCACCGGCCGCATCTTCACCGCCGCCGCGCTGCTGATGAGCATCGTGTTCCTCGGCGTGGCGACCTCCGGCGTGTCGATGATGAAGCTGTTCGGCCTCGGCTGCGCGCTGGCCGTGATCAGCGACGCCACCGTCATCCGCGGGCTGCTCGCGCCCGCGCTGATGCGGATGATGGGCACCTGGAACTGGTGGTCGCCCAAGCCACTGGTCAAGCTGCACAACAGGTTCGGGCTGCACGAGGCGGACGAGCCGGAGACCGGCAAGGTCGAGCAGCCCGTGCCGGCACCGGTCTCGGTCTGAGCTGTTCGCGGCCCGCCCCGGACTTCCCGGGCGGGTCGCGAACCACGGCAGGTATGGTCGGCCTCGAAAAATTTCACACGCCAACGGGGGCTCGCACCAGCGGGCTGAGAGGACGGCTAGCCCATTCGCACAGGGCGCTCAGGGCCGTCGACCGTATGAACCTGACCGGGTAATGCCGGCGTAGGGAGGAACATCATGGGCACAGCCACGCCTTCGAACGGGAGCACCGCTCCGGTCGACACCGTCACCACCGGGCCGATCCAGGGCAGCGTCAAGCACTACCAGGAGGTCGACGGCCTGCGCATTCCGGTGCGCCGGATCAACCTCACCAACGGCGACCATTTCGACGTCTTCGACACCTCCGGCCCGTACACCGACGACAACGCGGTGATCGACCTCGAGGCCGGTCTGCCGAAGCTGCGCGACGAGTGGGACAAGCCAGGCGTCGACGGCCCGCCCACCCAGCTCGCCTGGGCGCGCCAGGGCATCATCACCTCGGAAATGCGCTTCATCGCCGCTCGC
Source organism: Nocardia sp. NPDC060259 (assembly GCF_042728775.1). Lineage (NCBI taxonomy): Bacteria > Bacillati > Actinomycetota > Actinomycetes > Mycobacteriales > Nocardiaceae > Nocardia > Nocardia sp. NPDC060259. The sequence goes on along the minus strand of NZ_JBHXAY010000005.1, from coordinate 32,420 downwards.
GAGGGCGTCTCGCCGGAGCTGGTGCGTGACGAGGTCGCCGCCGGTCGCGCGGTGATCCCGGCCAACCACAAGCACCCGGAGCTGGAGCCGACCATCATCGGCAAGAAGTTCCTGGTCAAGATCAACGCGAATATCGGCAACTCGGCGGTGTCGTCGTCGATCGCCGAAGAGGTCGAGAAGATGGTGTGGGCCTCGCGCTGGGGCGCCGACACCATCATGGATCTGTCGACCGGCAAGAACATCCACGAGACCCGCGAGTGGATCCTGCGCAACTCCCCCGTCCCGATCGGCACCGTGCCGATCTACCAGGCGCTGGAGAAGGTGAACGGTGATCCGACCAAGCTCACCTGGGAGATGTACCGCGACACCGTGATCGAGCAGTGCGAGCAGGGTGTGGACTACATGACCGTGCACGCGGGCGTGCTGCTGCGCTACATCCCGCTGACCGCCAAGCGCGTCACCGGCATCGTCTCGCGCGGTGGTTCGATCATGGCCGCGTGGTGTCTGGCCCATCATCAGGAATCGTTCCTGTACACGCACTTCCGTGAGCTCTGCGAGATCCTCGCGAAGTACGACGTCACCTTCTCCCTTGGCGACGGCCTGCGTCCCGGCTCGATCGCCGACGCCAACGACGAGGCCCAGTTCGCCGAACTGCGCACCCTCGGCGAGCTCACCAAGATCGCGAAATCCTATGGCGTGCAGGTGATGATCGAGGGTCCCGGCCACGTGCCGATGCACAAGATCGTCGAGAACGTTCGCCTGGAGGAAGAGCTCTGCGAAGAGGCGCCGTTCTACACCCTGGGCCCGCTCGCCACCGATATCGCACCCGCCTACGACCACATCACCTCGGCCATCGGCGCCGCGATCATCGCCCAGGCGGGCACCGCGATGCTCTGCTACGTCACCCCCAAGGAACACCTCGGCCTGCCCAACCGCGACGACGTCAAGGTCGGCGTGATCACCTACAAGATCGCCGCCCACGCCGCCGACCTCGCCAAGGGCCACCCGCACGCCCAGGACCGCGACAACGAATTGTCCAAGGCGCGTTTCGAATTCCGCTGGCACGACCAGTTCGCGCTTTCGCTCGACCCGGACACCGCCCGCGAATACCACGACGAGACCCTGCCCGCCGAACCCGCCAAGACCGCCCACTTCTGCTCCATGTGCGGTCCCAAGTTCTGCTCCATGCGCATCTCCGCCGACGTGCGCGAATACGCCGAGAAGCAGGGGCTCACCGACGTCGCCGCCATCGAAGCGGGCATGGCCGAGAAGTCGGCCGAGTTCGCCGACCACGGCAGCCAGGTGTACCTGCCGGTCGTCTGACCCGACAGATCCCCGGGACCGGCACGGCTCTGCCGCGCCGGTCCCGGCTGTTTCCGGGGCTAGCATTGTCCCGACCCCGAAGCCCCCGGCTATTCCTGGCGCGGGTCCTACGGCACCGTCGGCATGAATCTGCTGGACCGCGACTGCCTGCTCGACGGTGTGAACGAGGCCGGTCTGTATTTCGGCGCGCTGTATCGACACCGGCTCGACCTGGTTCGTCGACGTGACCCCGTCGTCCTGACCGACCTCGTCCCGGTCTCGATCTGGGAAGATCGAGGACGTGGCAGCACAACCGAACCGCTACTCGTCCGCGCAGATCGAGGTGCGCTCGTTCGAGGACACCATTCGGCTCCGTCCACAGATGTTCTTCGGTCACGGGCGTACGGATCCCGGGTTGGCTGGCGCCGTTCTCACCACGGTGCTGCTGGACACGCTGGGCGATCCGGATCGGCCGACCGCGCGTGACGTAGTCGTCGAGGTGGTCATCGAGTCGGACCACCGCTTCACCCCCGGTGGAGGGATATCGCTATCTCAGCGACCCGAACGGGGTCCTCTCCCAGCTCAACGTGGTATCGGCGTAACCGCACGCCAGCGGCATCCTGCCACGACTCGGCCTGACCAATCGGGTGCAGGCCGCCACCCTCGCCCACGAGGCGGGGCACTGAGCGAGCCCAGGATTTCGGGGGCTTTCCCCACACGCCCCGGTCAGTAGGGTGCTGACATGCAAGCTCGCACGAAACGCTTCGTCGCCGGTGCCGTCGTGGCCGCCGCCCTGTCCCTCGCCGCTCCGCTCGGCACTGCCCAGGCGGCCGCCCCCATCGCGGACTCCGGCTCCGCATCCCTCGGCTGCACGTCGACCGACATCAACCCCTGCCCTATCCGCCCCCTCCTCGACCTCCTCACCGCTCTGACCAGCGGCTCCGCCGGAGGTGGGCAGTAGCCGCGCGTCCCCTGCGGTAGCGTCGGCGATATGGCCGAAGCCTTCTATCGCCCCGACCCGGCGGATCCGAACCGGTTCGAGTCGACCGAGCTCACTCGTGGGCCGTGGTCGCCGGACGCGCAGCACGCGGGGCCGCCCTCGGCGCTGCTCGGGCATGTGATCGAGCGGTGTGCGCCGCGGGCGGGGTTCCAGGTCGGGCGGGTCGCGGTGGAGATCCTCGGGCCCGTGCCGCTGGCGCCGTTGACGGCGACCGCCGAGGTGGTGCGGTCGGGGCGGAGCGTGGAGCTGATCCAGGCGACGTTGTCGTCGGAGCGCGGCCCGGTCATGCAGGCCAATGCGTGGCGGCTCAAGCTCAGTGAGCCGGCGCTCGATCTGCCGGTCGAGTTCCTGCCCAGTGGTACACGTCCGCTGCCGACGGCGACGGAACCCGAGGTGTTCCCCTCCGATCAGCGGATCGGTTTCCACACCGGTATCGAATACCGTTTCGCCTCCGGCTCTTTCGGACGGCCGGGGCCCGCGATCTGCTGGATCCGGTTGAAGTATCCGATCGTCGCGGGCACCACCCCGAGTCCCCTCGAGCGGACGCTGGCCGCCGCCGACTCGGGCAACGGGGTGAGTTCGGTGCTCGACTGGTCGAAGTACCTGTTCATCAATACCGACCTGACCGTCACCCTGCACCGGCAGCCGGTCGGTGAGTGGGTGTGCCTGGACGCGGTGACCCATCCGCAGCCGCACGGCATCGGCCTCGCCGAGTCCGCGTTGTTCGACGAGACCGGGCCGATCGGGCGCAGCACGCAGACACTGCTCATCGCGCCGCGCGGCTGATCAGCGCAGCGCGTCCAGGTTCACGAGGTCGGTATTGCCGTGCTTGCGCAGCTCCGACTCGCCGGTGCTGGTGCGCCGGAACGGGTCACCCTCCCCGGTGGTGAGAAGGCCGCGCAGGCTCGTCGTGATGTAGGCGCCCCACGCGTTGGAGCACACCTCGTAGCATTCACCCGCCGGCACCAAACCCTCATGGGTGAAACGGACTTGGGTGCCGTCCGCGGTTTCGGTGATGTCGAAGACGACGTCGGTGTCCTCCCATTCGGTGGTGTCCTCGACGAACGTGAGGTGCGAGTCGCTCACGTGCCAGACCAGGCGGCGGCCGGGGACGGATTCGGTGGTCGTCATCGTGCAGCGATGGATGCCGGGCACCTCGAAGAGGTAGCTGTCGCCGACCGAACCGGTGGTGCCCTCGATGGTCTCCGACCACCAGCCCCAGACATTGTTGATGGCGGCGAACACCTCGTCGGGTGACTTGCCCACGGTGATAGTGGCGGTGAAATCGTTGTCGCTCATTGCTTTTCCTTCCGGCTCAGCCGTCCAGATGTCGGCGGAGCGCGTCGAGGGGGCCGTCCCAGTCGCGCGAGAGGGCAGCCAGGAATTGTTGTGCCACTTGCATCGGCGCGGAGTCGAGGCGATAGCGCACGCGACGCCGCTCGCCCGGTTCCGGGATCACCAAGCCCGCATCAGTCAGCAGGGCAAGGTGTTTCGCGATCGCCTGACGCGTGATGGGCAGGCGATCGGCGAGGTCGGTCGCGGTGGACGGTCCATGTGCGGCGAGTGCGGCCAGCACGGACCGCCTGCTCGGATCGGCCAGCGCGACGAAGACCCGTTCGGCGGTGGCCTCCAGCTCAGGCCGCATCGAGGTACTCGACGAGCTCACCCAGCTCGCTCTTCCAGCCACCGACATTGCCCTCGAACGCCTCCTTGTGGAGGTCGTCGGGCAGCTGGGCGAACCCGGTCTCGACGACGGTCAGCCGGGTGCCCGCCCCGACCGGCTCGAGGGTGAACTCGACATAGGTGCGCCGCGGATCGTCGTCGGGCAGGCCGTTGATCGGCCAGGTGTAGCCGAACACGGTCGGCTCCTCGACCCGCTCCACCCGCATATCCGCCGCGAACCCCTCGTTCCAGGTCATCCGCATATCCCCACCGGGCCGCAGGTCGATCTCCGCGGTATTGCCGAACCAGCTCGCCAGCCCTTCGGCGGTGGTGATCGCCGCCCACACCGTGGCGGGCGGATGCGCGAGCTCGACTGTCCGCACGATCTGATCAGGGAATCCCATGACGCCTCCATCTATTGCAACCGATTGGTTGCAACCTAGGTTATTGCAACTTACTGGTTGCGTCAAGGGTGTTCCGGCCTAATCGTGCAATCAGCCCCCTCCCAGTCAGTTTCCTGACCGGATGACCTCGAATTGCACGATTACGCCAGTCCACGCCCGAATCGCCGACGGCGGACAACCCGTTCGACCTCGTCCACACACTCATCGAGGTTGCGCAGGACATCGTGGGCCGAGTACCGCAATACGAACCAGCCATGGATAACCAGCCAGTTCTGTCTGCGACGATCACGGCGGAAGGTCACGCGGTCGCTGTGGAACTCCCAGTCGAGCACCGTGTGCGCCGCTGTTGTCATCGGCAGCTCGGCAGTGTGGTCGACCGCGTCTTCGGGCAGGTCGCGTCGATACAAGCGTAGCCACGGCGGCGTCTTGCGGTAACGCGAAGAGGGCACGGTCGCTTCGAACAACTCCGGCTCGGGCAGCATCGCCCGCAACCACGCCGCGGTTCGGTGACTGAGGCACGCGTCGGGCAGCCATTCGATGATCGCGGCACATCGCGCGAACGCCGTCGGCTCACCCACGCAGAAGACCCCCGGCAGCAACCTGAGATAGACACCTCGCCTGCACCGGTCACCGATCGTGCTCGAAGCAACACCCTCCGCGGCCAACTGCGCCCGGGTGACGACTCTGTCCATGGGGGAATTCTGCGTGCCCGGCGGGTGGGGAACCCCCGCAAAAGGTGGGCCCTGTGGATAGTTTGCGGCCTGTGGATCAACCGGCGTAAGCGTGCAAAACGACGCTCGGGAGTCAGTTTTCTGACTGAGCGGCGGCGGATTGCACGGTCACGCCGGAATCAGTGGCCACCGGTGACGCGAAAGCCTCTGGGCACCAGCCAGACCGTGACGACGGTGACGATCCCCACCACCGCGGCGGAGAGGTAGGCGGTGGTGGTGAGGGCGGTGTCGAAGGCGTGGCTCGCGGCGGCTACCAGCTGGGTGCGGGCTGGTTCGGGGAGCTCCGTCGCCACCTCGGCCGCACCGCCCACCGAGCCGCTCGCCTGGTCCACCTTGTCGGCGGGAACCGGCAGGTTGGCCATGTGCTGGCTGAAGATCCTGGCGTGCAGACTGCCGAGCAGCGCGACACCGAAACCCACACCGACCTCGTAGTTGGTCTCCTCGACCGCCCCCGCCTGGCCCGCGCGATCGGCGGGCACGGCGCCGACGAGGACAGCCGCGGCCGCGGTCACCGCCATGCCGTCGCCGAGCCCGAACGACACCAGGACCAGCGCGACCACCGGGTAGGTCGTGGGTTCTGGGCTCACCGCCAACAACAGGAAGCCCAGCGACACCGCGCCGAGGCCGACCCCGAGAACGGTGCGGACACCGAACTTCTCCATCAGCATCGGGGTCAGCAGCGAGGCGGTGAGCAGGGTGAGGGCGGCGGGCAGCATCCGGATGCCGGCCTGCGACGGGCTGTAGCCGTGGACGTACTGCAACCACAGCGAGATCAGGAACATCGCCGCGCCGATGGCCATCATGGCCAGCAGGGTCGCGACGGCGGCCGCGGTGAACGCGCCGTTGCGGAACAACCGCACGTCCAGCAGCGGGTCGGTGGCGGTGAGCTGACGCCGGGTGAACCACGCCAGCGCGCCGATACCGACCAGCAGGATCGCCCAGTCGACTACGCTCGCTTCACCTTTCGCGAGATGCTTGATCCCCCAGGCCAGGCACACGATGCCCGCGATCGAGAGCGCCGCGGCGAACCAGTCGAGGCCGCCCGCCTGGGGCGCACGATATTCCGGCAGCACCCACAGCCCGACCACCACCGTCACCAGCACCACCGGCACATTCAGCCAGAACGCCGACGACCACCCGAAGTGCTCGACCAGAAACCCGCCGACGATCGGCCCCACCGTGGCGCCGACGCCTGCCACCGCCGCCCAGATCCCGATGGCCATGGTGCGCTCGCGCACATCGGTGAAGATATTGCGGATCAGCGAGAGGGTCGACGGCATCACCATCGCGCCACCGATGCCGAGCAGCACGCGGCCGCCGATCAGCTGGGCCGCGCTCCCGGCGGTCGCCGCGATCACCGAGGCGATGCCGAACAGCACGAAACCGACAATGAACAACAGCTTTCGGCCCACCCGGTCACCGAGCGCGCCCGTGGTGATGAGCAACCCGCCGAGCACCAGACCGTAGATGTCGATGATCCACAGCTGCTCGAGCGGCCCGACCTGCAGGTCGTCGATCAGCGACGGCAGCGCGATATTGAGGATCGTGGCATCCATCGCCACCAGCAACAGGCTGGCGCACAGCACACCGAGCATCACCCACCGGATGGCACCGTAGGTCTTCTCCTGTGTGTCGCTCACGCTGGCCACCTCACCGGCCGCTAGGCCGTCGACGTCCGTTGTCGACAAGCTACCGAGTGCGACCGGGCCCTCCCGGTAATGGCTGCGGCAGGTCCGGCATGACCGACGGCCGGTGCGGTGACGAAGCACCGGACCGGCCGTGGGAGCGAGAAGGTACTAGGCCTTGTCGAACCTGGTGTCGACGAAGGACTCGAAGTCGACCTTGCCCGGGATGGCCTTGGCCTTGGTGAAGGCGTCGGCGATCTCCTGTTCGGAGGCGATCACCTGGTCGGTAAGCTTGATCGGTTCCTTGATCGAGCGGGTCCAGGTGGTGCGGGAGGCGTCGACGCTGATCTGGGTGAGTTCGGCGTACCTGGTCGACCAGGTGTCGAGATTGTCCGACGACCACTTGGTGGCGGCGGCGTAGCGCTGGAAGAAGTCGGCGATGGCGGCGGACTTGCCCGCGTCGCCGACGGCCTTGTTGCCCGCGACCCAGAAGTTGAAGCCGTTGGCGGCCTGGTCGGCGGTGGCGATCGACTTCGCGCCGATCTCCTTCTCGGCGATGGCGGTGTAGGGGTCCCAGGTCGCCCAGGCGTCGACGTCACCGCGGGTGAGCGCGGTGTAGCCGTCGGCGGGAGCCAGGTAGACCGGCTCGACATCGCCGAGCGACAGACCCGACTTCTGCAGCTGCAACAGCAGATTGGCGTTGGCCGAGCTGCCCTTGTAGACGGCGACCTTCTTGCCCTTCAGCGCAGCGACGGAGCTGATCGAGGAGTCCTTGCCGACCAGGATCGCGTCACCCTTGCCGGTGGCCGAGAGCGCACCGACGATCTTGATGTCGGCATTGGACGCCGCCCCGAAGATGACCGGTGTGTTGCCGGTCTGGGCGATGTCGATGCCACCGGCGCTGGCCGCCTCGACCAGTGGCAGGCCCGCGGTGAAGGTGGAGAACTCGATCTTGTAGGGCAGGTTCTCCAGCTGACCCGATGCCTTGAGCAGCACCTCGATCGAGATCGCCTTCTGGTCCCCGACTTTCAGCGTCACGGTGCTCAGATCGACGGGTCCCGATGCCACCGCGTCGGTTGCCGCGTCGTCACCGCAGGCGCTCAGCGAGAGCGCGGCGACGACGGCGAGGGCGAGCCCGGCCAGGCGGGTCTTCGGAGTGCGTTTCACGGGAACAACTTTCGCGCTGGGGATGGTCAGTGGGTGACGCCGAGCAGCGTGAGCAGCCGCGTGGCGTAGTCGGCGATTTCCGGGGCGCCCGCGGTGCGCGGACGCGGCAGGTCGATGGGCACGTCGGCGGCGATGCGCCCCTCGTCCAGGACGAGGACGCGGTCGGCCAGGGTGATCGCCTCGAGCACATCGTGGGTCACCAGCAGCACGCCGAACGCGCGCTGGGCGTGCAGGCCGAGCAGCAGTTCGTGCATGGTCAGGCGGGTCAGCGCGTCCAGGGCGCCGAAGGGCTCGTCGAGCAGCAGCAGCGTCGGCTCGGCCACCAGCGCGCGTGCCAGTGCCGCGCGTTGCGCCTCACCACCGGACAGCGTCAGCGGCCACGCGTCCGCGCGACCGGCGAGGCCGACCTCGGCGAGCAGGTCGCGGGCGGCCTGCTCGCCGGCGCGGCGATTGCGCGGCTTGGGCCTGCCGAGGGCGACATTGCGCACCACCGGCTGCCACGGAATGAGCCGGGGTTCCTGGAACACGATTGTCGGCCTGCCGTCGACGGAAACCTCACCGCGACTGGCGGTATCGAGCCCGCCGATGATCCGCAACAAGGTGGACTTGCCCGATCCGCTGCGCCCGACCAGCGCGACGATCTCGCCCGCACCGATCTCGAGATCGATGCCGTCGAGCACTGTGCGGTTACCGAATCGCTTGCCCAGACCGGCGATTCGCGCGGCGGTTGGGCTGACGGCGGGTCTCGCGGAAAGGGATGTGACGGTAGCAGCGGTCATGACGGGATCCTCACGGTCGAGCGGCGGCGGGTGGCAGGCCTGCCGATAGCCGGGACAGGGTGGGTCCGGAGACCGGCGGTGGCGGGGTCATGACGAGATCCTCGCGATCGAACGGCGGCTTGTGGCGGGGTCGGCCGACAACCGGGACGGAGTAGGTCCCCGGTTGGCGGAGGCGACGAAGACAGACATCAGCGGTGCACCGCCGGGCGCCAGCGCAGGGCGCGGCGTTCGAGGAGGCGGACGATCGAGTCGGTGAGCAGGCCGAGCAGGCTGTAGATCACCAGGCCGAACACGACGATGTCGGTGCGCAGGAATTCGCGGGCATTGTTGACGACGAAGCCGAGACCCGCGCTGGCGTTGATCTGTTCGGCCACGATGAGCGAGAGCCAGGCGATGCCGAGACTCTGCCGGACACCGACCAGGATCTGCGGCAGCGCGCCGGGCAGGATCAGCAGCCGCAGCCGCTCACCGAGGCCCAGTTGCAGGGCGCTGCCGAGCTCGAGCAGTGTGGGATCGAGCTGGCGGATGCCGGCGAAGGTGTTGAGGTACAGCGGGAAGAACACGCCGAGCGCGATCAGATAGACCTTCGGTTCCTCACCGATGCCGAACCAGATGATGAACAGCGGGATCAGGCCGAACAGCGGGATGGTGCGGATCATCTGCAGCGGCGGGTCGACCGCGTATTCGCCGAGCTTGCTCAGCCCGGCCAGGACTCCGAGCACCAGCGCGAGCACCGCGCCGAGCGCGAAGCCGTACAGGGCGCGCTGGCCGGAGACCAGCAGCGCTTCACTGAGCTGGCCGGATCGGAAGGTCTCCAGTCCCGCGTCGAAGACGACCGACGGCGCGGGCAGCTTCTTGGCCGGGATCCAGCCGCTGGTGCTGCCGATCTGCCAGACGAGCAGCAGCACGATCGGCGAGAGCGCGCGCAGGAAGCCCGGGCGACGGTACAGCGGGGTCCGTCGCTCGTCGGTTTCGGTGGGGCTCGCCAACAGCATTCGTGCATGGTGCCCGCCGGGACCTGTCCGCCGACAGGGTTCGAATCAGCTCGAGGATTTGTCGGCTCGGCTGGAGATCTGCTGGACGGCCCAGCCGTTGCCGTCGGGATCGCTGAAGAAGACGAAGCCGACATTGTCGAGCGGATGCGGTGTCGGCGACGGGTTCTGCCCGAGCGACTGCACGTCGGTGACCTCGACGCCGCGCGCCACCAATTCGGCGTGCGCCTGCTCGATATCGGGCACCACCAGCTGCAACCCCTTCAGCGAGCCGGGCGGCATCTCGGGTACCGCGCCCTTGCCGATGACGATCGAGCAGCCGGAGCCGGGCGGGGTGAGTTGCACGATGCGCACGTCGTCGGAGATCACGGTGTCGTGGTCGACGACGAAGCCGAGCTGATTCGCGTAGAAATCCTTGGCCCGATCGATATCGGACACCGGGACGATCACCACTTCCAAGGTCCAGTTCACGACGTGCCTCCTGCGGTGTCGGATGGTCGCGCCAAGTCTGCCACCAGCCCCGCCTCGTCGCGGCCGAACGGACTGCTCACGGCCTGCGTTCCCAGCGCCAGGCGTACTCGCCGACGGCTGGAGGTGGGCCTGGCAAGTCACCCTCGGCCGTCATGCCGTCGATCAGCAGGGCCAGCACCCGCTGCCGCAGCTCGGAGGTCCGCACCGGATCGGGCATCGTGACGGCGGCGCAGGCTTCCAGCAGCAGTCCGACGTCCTGCGCGTCGAAATCGGCCCGCAGCCGTCCACTCGCGTGGGCCCGGCGCACCAGCTCCGTGGCCGCCTCGCCCGAATGGGTCACGTCGGGCAGCATCGACTCGTCGGGGGTGAATGTGCCGGCGAGCTTCACCGTCAGCGAGTGCACGTCGGCATCGACCACCCGTTCCAGGAACCCGACGAATCCGCGCCAGCCGTCCGAATCCTCCAGTGCCGCATCGGCTTCGGCATTGAACCGGCGCAGCCCCTCGTGACACAGCGTGCGCAGCAGCACCTCCTTGCTCGGATAACGCCGGTAGAGCGCGCTGATCCCGACGCCGGCCCGCTCCGCGACGGCCGCGATCGGCGCGCTCGGATCGTCGAGGAACACGGCGCGGGCGGCGTCGAGGATCAACCCGTCGTTGCGCGCGGCTTGCGCCTTGCGGCCGGGTAAGCGGGGCTGAGCTGCGGCTTCGGTCTGCTTCGGCATGAATATCAGCCTACCACTTGAAACGGAATGATCCGTTCTGCTACGGTTGGAACAGAACGAAACATTCCGTTTCAATAGAAGGAGTCGTCATGACCACCACGGCCACCATCACCCCCTTCCGCATCGATGTCCCCCAGGCCCGTCTCGACGACCTCGCCGCCCGCCTGCGCGGCGCGCTGTACCCGGACGAGCTGCCCGGCGTCGGCGATTCCTACGGCGTCCCGGCCGATCGCGTCCGCAGCCTCGCCCAGTACTGGCTCGAGCAGTTCGACTGGCGCGCACTGGAATCCGAGCTGAACGCGTACCCGCAGTTCACCACCGAGATCGAGGGTGAGGACATCCACTTCCTGCACATCCGCTCCTCGCGCCCGGACGCGACGCCGGTGATCCTGACCCACGGCTGGCCCGGCTCGATCCTGGAATACGTCGACGTCATCGCGCCGCTCACCGAGCCGGAATCGGCCGAGGATCCCGCCTTCCACCTGGTCATCCCGTCGCTGCCCGGCTTCGGGTTCTCCGCCCCGACCCGCAGCACCGGCTGGAACCGCTACCGCACCGCCCGCGCCTGGGCGGAATTGATGGCGCGCCTCGGCTACGAGCGCTACGGCGCCATCGGCAACGACGGCGGCTCGATGGTCTCGCCCGAGCTCGGCCGGATCGCGCCGGAGAAGGTGGTCGGCGTGCACGTCACCCAGCTGTTCTCGTTCCCGTCCGGCGACCCGGCGGAGTTCGAGGGTCTCTCGGAGGCGGATATGGCCGCGCTGCAGCACCTTCAGTGGTTCCACGAGAACAAGATGGCCTTCAACACCCTGCACAGCCAGCAGCCGCAGACCCTGGCCTACGCCCTCGCCGACTCCCCGATCGGCCTGCTCGGCTGGAACTCCCAGCTGTTCGGCGAATCGCTCGACGCGCAGTTCATCGTCGCGAATGTGGCGCTGTACTGGCTCACCGGGACCGCGGGTTCCTCGCTGCGGTTCTACTACGAGGACGCGCACGCCACCGAGCACCCGGCCGAGCCGACCGTCGTGCCGACCGGGCTGGCGATGTTCGCCGGCGATTTCCAGTCGATCCGCCGGTTCGCCGAGCGCGACCACAGCAACATCGTGAGCTGGAATTCCTACGACACCGCCGCGGCATCCGGCGGCGCGAACGACGCGGCCGGGCACTATGCCGCGCACGAGGCGCCCGAGGTGCTTGTCGGCGATATCCGCCGGTTCTTCGCCGGCCTCGCCTGATTCGGCTTCGGTGCCGCGGCCCACGCTCCCCTCATCGGTGCGTGGGTCGCGACCCATTCGAATCATGCACCAGCACAGTGTGATACGCGCCCCAAAGGCGGCAATCAGTGGTGCTCGTGCAGGTCACCCCAGGCCGGGAAGGGATCGGCGTAGCCGGTCCAGGCGACTGGCCCCGCCGCGAACTCCGCGTCGGTGAGCAGCGCGGCATCGAGTTCGCGCCGGACCCCGGCCTTGTCGAGACGCACCCCGATGAAGACGAGCTCCTGCCCCGCGGGCACCCCGAGCGACGACCACCACGCCCCCGGCTCGAAGGTCAGATTCGGACCGGCCTGCGACCAGATCGCGGCGAGCTCGGTACGACTCGCGATCCAGCAGAATCCCTTGCTGCGCAACATCCCCCGCAATCCGGACAGCGCGGCACCGAGCCGCTCCGGATGGAACGGACGGTCGGCGGTATAGGTGAGGCTGCTGATCCCGTACTCCTCGGTTTCGGGAATGTGGCCGCCCGCCAGTTCCTCCGCCCAGCCCTCGGCCTCAGCGGCCACCACCGGGTTGTAGCGGCCGGTTCCGAGCACCTCGTCCAGCGCGACGACGCCCTTCTCGGTACGCAGGACATGCGCACGCGGATTGAGCCGCCGCACCGTAGCCTCCACGGTGGCCGCGGCGTTCGCGCTCACCAGATCGGTCTTGTTGATCAGCAGGACGTCGGCGAACTCCACCTGGTCCACCAGCAGATCCGCGATGGTGCGCGAATCACCCTCGCCCGCTTCGAGTTCCCGCTCGGCCAGCGCCTGGCCCTTGACCAGCTCGGCCAGGAAGGTCGAGGCGTCGACGACGGTCACCATGGTGTCGAGGCGGGCGAGGTCGCCGAGGCGGAAGCCGTCCTCGAATTCCCAGTCGAAGGTCGCGGCCACCGGCATCGGCTCGGAGATGCCGGTCGACTCGATCACCAGCTGGTCGAACCGGCCGTCGCGGGCGAGCCGGGCGACCGCCTCGATCAGGTCCTCGCGCAGCGTGCAGCAGATGCAGCCGTTGGTCAGCTCGACCAGTTTCTCCTCGGTGCGGTCGAGATGCCCCTGGCCTGCGACGAGCGTGGCGTCGATATTGACCTCGCTCATGTCGTTGACGATGACCGCGACCCGGCGACCGTCCCGGTTGGCGAGGATGTGGTTGAGCAGGGTGGTCTTGCCCGCGCCGAGGAAGCCAGACAGGACGGTGACGGGCAGGGGTGCGGTGGCGGCGGAGTTGGTCACCAGTTAATGGTAATGGTTTTCATTTGCTGTTCGTAGGTGGGGTCTCGGAACCGGACGGCCGGTCGTAGGGTTGGGGCGTGAAGATGTTGCCGCTGACCCCCGATGGCCAGACCCCCGTCCGCGCGCTCACCATCGCGGGCACCGATTCCGGTGGCGGCGCTGGCATCCAGGCCGATTCGCGGACCATGGCGCTGTGCGGTGTGCACGCCTGCGTCGCGGTGGCGGCGGTGACCGTGCAGAACACGGTGGGCGTCAGCGGATTTCACGAGATCCCGCCGCAGATCGTGGCCGATCAGGTGCGGGTGGTCGTCCGCGATATCGGGATCGGCGCGGCCAAGACCGGCATGCTGGCTTCCACCGCGATCATCGAGGCCGTCGCCGAGGTGTGCCGCGAGGTCGGGATCGGGCGCGAGGCCGCTGTTCCGCTCGTCGTCGACCCGGTCGCCGCGTCGATGCACGGCGATCCGCTGCTGCACGCCGAGGCACTCGACGCGGTGCGCAACACGCTCATCCCGCTGGCGACGGTGGTCACCCCGAATCTCGACGAGGTCCGCTTGATCACCGGCGTCGAGGTCGTCGACGACGCCACCGCCCGCAAGGCCGCCGAGGCGCTGCACGCGCTGGGCGCGCAGTGGGCGATCGTGAAGGGCGGCCACCTGCGCGCCTCGGAGTACAGCACCGACCTGCTCTACGACGGCGACACCTTCCGCGAGTTCAGCGCGCCGCGCATCGCCACCGGCAACGATCACGGCGGCGGCGACACCCTCGCCGCGGCCATCGCCAGCGCACTCGCCAACGGGTACTCGGTGCCCGACGCGGTCGCCTTCGCCAAGGAGTGGACCTATCGCTGCCTGGCCGCTTCCTATGATCTCGGCGCAGGCCACGGGCCTGTTTCGCCGCTGTGGCGGTTGCACACCGACGCCTAGCGTGGCGTCGCGAACTTGTCGGTGGGCAGGTTCATACTGAATTCGCCGCACCCCCACCGGCTCCAACGACGTAGCCGGCGAGAACAACGGAGTTCGTGCCGGGCGCGGCAGCAGAAGCGTTCAGTCGACGACGAACGCGTCGCGCAGCGGCTTGGACGGGTCGATCCTGACTCCGTTGAAGCGCGCGTGCGCCTGTGCCAGCGCCGAGATGCTCTCGGCCAAATACTCGACGAATCGCTCGACCGGCATTGCCGAGACTTCGCGCTGATTCGCGCCGAGCCACCAGTCCGTTGCCGAGGCCACCGCACCGAAAATCGAATAGTTCACCAGTTCGATCCCGGCCACGTCGACCGATTCGGTCGGCAGCAGACCGGCGAAGAATTCGGCAGCGCGCCGCGCGGACTGCCTGGCGGCGACCAACGCCCGTTCCGTTTCCTTGGCCTGCTGGCTGAAATGACTGTGCAGCATGAACCGGAAGACATTCGGGTGTTCCGAGACCACCGCGACGTATTCGGCGGCGGCGCGACGGACCAGGTCGGCGACGGAATCGTCGGTGAGATTCACCCCGCTGAGCATGCGCTCCCACAGCATGTCGCGGACCCGGTCGACGATCGCGTTGTAGAGGTCGGTCTTGTCCTCGAAATGCCGGTAGAGCTTCGGCTTGGCCGCGCCCGCTTCCTTGGCGATATCGCCCATGCTCACATCGGGTCCGACCCGATCCAGGGCACGGAAAGCGGCGTCGACGAATTCGATGCGCACCTGAACCCGGTGTTCGCGCCACCGCTCGGTCCGCGCATCGACACGACGGACCGGCTCGTCTGCCTTCCGGTAACCGCGCGTCACGGTCAGCAGCTTATTGGCGCGGTCGGCCCGTGCGCTGCGCGGGGCAACATTTGCCGGACCGGCAAGCTTTCTTGCGGAATTTCCGCGAGCTCCCGCACCATCGAATCGTCTACGCGTCCGCCAACCGACAGGAGCCCCGATGACCGAGACCGCACCGACCCCCGAACAGTTCTGGGAAGACTTCTACCGCGAGCGGGACCAGATCTGGACCGGCAACGCCAACAAGACCCTGGTCAGCGAGGTCACCGGGCTGCCGGCGGGCACCGCGCTCGACCTCGGCTGCGGCGAGGGCGGCGACGCGATCTGGCTGGCTCAGCAGGGCTGGCAGGTCACCGCGGTCGACGTCTCCGCGACGGCGCTGGAACGCGGCGCCCGGCACGCGGCCGACGCGGGCGTGCGGATCACCTGGGAGCGCCACGACCTCCAGACGAGCTTCCCGGCGGGCACCTTCGACCTGGTCTCCGCGCAGTTCCTGCACTCACCGGTGGAACGCCCCGACGAGCGCCCGACCATCCTGCGCAAGGCCGCGGCCGCCGTCGCGCCTGGTGGCGTGCTGGTGATCGGCAGCCACGCGCACTGGCCGACCTGGGTGACCACCCCGCCGCACGACGTCTCCTTCCCGACCATCGAGCAGATGCTCGCGCAGCTCGACCTCGGCCCCGAGTGGGAGGTGGAGGCCGCGGGACTGATCACCAGCCCGTCGAAGAGCCCCGACGGCGTCGAGGGCGAACGCGCCGACAGCGTGCTGCGCATTCGTCGCGGCTAGCGGGGGTGGTCAGCTACCCTGGGCGCCCGCCGCGGCTTTCGGCACCGCGTCGCCGTCGCTGCGTCGAGACAGCACGTAGAGCACCCACATGACGATCGGCAGCAGGATGTCGGTCCACAGCGGGATCCCGATGTTGTAGGGCTTGGTGTTGTCCTCGGCCACCCAGTAGTAGATGTGCCCGGCCGCGTCGCCCCAGTACTGAATGGTCAAGACGACGATCACGCACAACCAGAAGTGGCCACGGAACCAATAGGCCATGATGCCGACCACGCCGATGGCCAGGTCGCCCATCGCGTTCTCCCATTGGAAGCCACCGTCGCCGCGGGTGTAGCCGATCTGTTCGGCGACATTCGCGCCGTCGAAGATGTGCGCGGCCGCGCCGAGAACGGACGCGACGCCGACAACAGCCACCATCCACCACACCATGTGGATGTCGGCCGCCGGGCGGCCCGGCCTGCGTCGGATCTGCACGAACGCGCCGATGAGGGCGACCAGCACCGCGATGATCGTTGGCATCGAAAATGCCTCCATGCTTCCAGGCGATCACTGTTCCAGCATGTCGTCGAACCCTCCCAGCTTAGCCAGCTCGGCGGCTGCCGCCGATCCCCAGCAACCTCCCAGCTCGGTCCCAGCTCGGTGGCAGCGCCGCCGCCGAGGGTGGTGCCATGACCCAGATCGAGGCCGAGCCACAGACCACGCAGAGCACCCGCGCGCCGGTGCTCGACGTGGTGATTCCCGTCTACAACGAAGAAACCGATCTAGGGGTGTGCGTGCGCAGGCTGCACGCCTACCTGCGCGCGGGATTCCCGTTCACCGCCCGGATCACGATCGCCGACAACGCCAGCACCGATGCCACCCTGGCCGTGGCGCAGCTGCTGGCGACCGAACTCGACGGCGTCCGGGTCCTGCACTTGGACGCCAAAGGCCGCGGGCGAGCGCTGCGCACCGCGTGGACCGGATCGGACGCGGCGGTGGTGGCGTACATGGACGTCGACCTGTCGACCGATCTGGACGCGTTGCTGCCGCTGGTCGCGCCGCTGGTGTCCGGACATTCTGATCTGGCGATCGGCACCCGGCTCGACGCGGCGGCCAGGGTGGTGCGCGGACCCAAGCGCGAGATCATCTCCCGCTGCTACAACCTGCTGCTGAAAACCACACTGCGCGCGCACTTCTCCGACGCCCAGTGCGGTTTCAAAGCCGTGCGCACCGAGGTCGCCCGTGAGCTGCTGCCGCTGGTGCGCGACGGCGAATGGTTCTTCGACACCGAACTGCTGGTCCTGGCCGAGCGCGCCGGGCTGCGCATCCACGAGGTACCCGTCGACTGGATCGACGACCCCGACAGCCGGGTCGACATCATCGACACCGCCCGCAAGGACCTGCGCGGAATCTGGCGGCTGACCAGGGCGCTGGCCACCGGCGCGCTGCCGCTGGACGACCTGCGCGCCGCCGTCGGCCGGGAACCGCTGGTGGCCGGGGTGCCGCTCGGGATGGTCGGCCAGCTGGTGCGATTCGCGATCGTCGGCGTGAGCTCGACACTGGCCTACATCGTGCTGTACCTGCTGCTGCAACCGCTGTTCGGCGGGCAGGGCGCGAATCTGGTGGCGCTGCTGGTGACCGCGGTGGGCAATACCGCGGCCAACCGGACCTTCACGTTCGGCGTGCGCGGCCGGAGGGACGCGGTGTCACACCAGTTCCAGGGCCTGGCGATCTTCGGGTTCGGGCTGGCGATCACCAGCGGTTCGCTGTTCGCCCTGCACCGCTGGGCACCCGAGGCACCCGTCGCGGTGGAACTCGGCGTCCTCGTCACCGCCAATCTCGTTGCGACACTCGCCCGTTTCGTCGGCCTGCGCTGGGTCTTCCGGCATGCGGGCTCCGACCGCGCCGTGAGCACCGCTGACGGCTCGGTCTGCCGACACTCGGCCACTGAGCCCGCTGCATGTGTCACCACCACCGGCAATCCGGCCGCCGACCGCCCAGCGACCACCACCATTGGCGTGGATTCGACACACCGCCCGGACCTGGAGGTACGTCGATGACTGCCACGATCGCGCGACCGGTATCCAGCGGCGCTGTGGCCACCGATGTGGCTCGAACACGCTGGGAATTACCGGGATTGGCGGTGTTGCTGGTTGTCACCGCCATCGCCTATCTGATCAATCTGAGCGCCAACGGGTGGGCGAACGACTTCTACGCCGCTGCCGTGCAAGCGGGTTCGCAATCGTGGGAGGCGTTCTTCTTCGGCTCCTCCGATGCGGCGAACTCGATCACCGTGGACAAACCGCCCGCCTCGCTGTGGGTGATGGAGCTGTCGGTGCGGCTGTTCGGGCTCAACAGCTGGAGCATGCTCGTACCGCAGGTGCTGCTCGGCGTCGCATCGGTCGCGGCGCTGTGGGCGGCGGTGCGGCGGACGTTCGGACCCGCCGCGGGATTGATCGCGGGCACCGTGCTCGCGGTGACTCCCGTCGCGGTGCTGATGTTCCGGTTCAACAACCCCGACGCCCTGCTGGTGCTGCTGATGACCGCGGCGGCCTGGGCGATGACCCGCGCCGTAGCCGACGGCCGGTGGCGCTGGCTGCTGCTCACCGGCGGGCTGATCGGCTTCGGCTTCCTCGCCAAGCAGTTGCAGGTGCTGCTGGTGGTGCCCGCGCTGGCGCTCACCTATCTGATCGCGGGCCCGCCCAAGCTGGGCAAGCGCATCGCGCAACTGTTCGCCGCCGGTGCGGCGATAGTCGTCGCGGCGGGCTGGTGGCTGCTGACGGTGGAACTCTGGCCTGCCGATCGGCGGCCGTGGATCGGTGGGTCGCACGAGAATTCGATCATCGAACTCACCCTCGGTTACAACGGGCTCGGCCGGTTGAACGGCAACGAGCGCGGCAGCGTCGGACCCGGCGGTGAACTCCCCGCGGGCGGCAACGGGATGTGGGGCAGCACCGGAATCACCCGGCTGTTCGAGCCGGCGCAGGGCGGTCAGATCGCCTGGCTGATCCCGGCCGCGCTGGTCGCCCTGGTCGCAGGACTCGTCCTGCGCGGACGCGCCCCGCGCACCGATCGCCGCCGCGCGACGCTGATCCTGTGGGGCGGTTGGCTACTCGTCACCGGCCTGGTGTTCAGCTACATGGCGGGGATCTTCCACCAGTACTACACGGTGGCCCTCGCCCCCGCCGTCGCCGCGCTGGTCGGCATCGGCGCCGTGTATCTGTGGGGTGCCAGGGACCGACTGTGGGTGCGCCTCACCTGCGCGCTCGCCATCGGCCTCACCACGGCGACCGCGTGGGTGTTGTTGTCACGCAGCGCTTCCTTCCAGCCAGGGCTGCGCTGGACGATCCTGGTGGTCGGCGTCCTCGCGGCCGTCGCGGTCGCCTTCCCGCTCGCGCGCAGCCAATCGGTGATCGCCGCGATCGCCGCCGCGTTCATCGGCCTCGCCGGGCCGGTCGCCTATTCGATCGACACCATCGCCACCGCGCATTCCGGTGCGATCCCGTCCGCCGGACCGAGTGCCGGTGGGATGGGTGGGATGGGTGGACCCGGCATGCGTCCCGACGGAGGCGACGGACGGATGGGCGCAGCGCCCGGCAACACCGGAACCGGCGCCACACCGCCGAACGGCTCCACCGGACAGGGCGGCCCCATGCCACCGAATGGCTCGACTACCCCGGGCAGCGGCTCCACCCCGTCGGATGGCTCCACCATCCCAGGCGGTGCCATGCCCCCGAACGGCACCACCGCGCAGGGCGGTACGGCCTCGGACGGTGCTGCCGCGCTCGGCGGCAGCACGCCGTCAGGCGGTTCGGCGAGTCAGGGAGGCGGGTCGCAGCCGGACGGTGCCATGCAGGGTGGTCGGATGGGCGGTGCAGGCGGATTGCTCAGTGGCTCACGCCCCAGCGAGCAGATCGTCACGCTGCTCGAACAGAACGGAGGCGACTACACCTGGGTCGCCGCGACGGTCGGCTCCAACAGCGCCGCCGGATACCAGCTGGCCACCGAACTGCCCGTAATGCCGATCGGCGGCTTCAACGGCAGCGATCCGTCCCCCACCCTCGAACAGTTCAAGACCTATGTCGCCGAGGGCAAGATCCACTACTTCGTAGCGGGCGGCCGGGGCGGACCCGGCGGGAACAGCGAATCGACCAGCTCGGCGATCACCGCCTGGGTGACGGCGAACTACACCGCGACCACGGTCGACGGAGTGACGCTCTACGACCTGACCCAACCGAAGTCGTAGTCACCACGAAGCTCTGGACCGGCCCGGCGCTAGCGAACAGGCCTGGTGGATCACCCCGATCCACCAGGCCTGTTCGCGTCGCCGAGTCGGCGTACCTGTTGGTCCCGCCAGTTGCGCGGCGGGCGTTGGCGGGCCGCTGGACCAGCAGTCACCCTGTGACGCAACGGTTCTCACGCAGAGGGTGCGGTCACCGACCGGACGCAACGGTCGCGGCGACCCATTCGGCGAAGGTCGGGCCTGCCAGGGTGGCGTGGGCGGAGGGCAGGAGGGTGCCGTTCTCGAACTGCTCGCGATCGGGGTTGGCATTGTCGGAGACCTCGATGACCTGGATGGCGGCGCCGCGGGCCGCGAGCAGGGTGGTGGCAGCGGCGGCCATGGTCTCCGGCTGCGGGCCCGCGATCTCGGGGAACGGAACATCTTCGGCCGGAATCGGATTCGTCGCGAGATCGACCAGCGCCTCGGCTACCGTGCGGGCGGCGACCAGCTGGGTGCGCATCCCTTGCAGGTAGGCGATCTGGCCCTGGGTACCCCACTGCACCATCACCTCGACGAGTTCGTGGAACTGAGCGGCGCGCAGAATCTGCACCGGCACAGAGCCTTTCAGCAGTTCCTGCTCGTGGGCGAGCTTGGCGGCGTTGTAGCCGGCGAGGGAACCGTCGATGCCGATGATGGAGACCACGACCAGGCGCTCCACTCCCGCCCGCTCGCCGGCGGCGTGCAGGTTGCGGGCGGAGGCGGTGAAGAACTCCGTCGCCACCTGCTGGTCGGCCGAGGGGGTGCTGGAGGCGTCGATCACGATGTCCACGCCGGTCAGCGCCTCGTCGAGGCCCGCGCCGGTCTCGATATCGACGCCGTTCGCGCGGGAGAACGCCACGACCTCGTGGCCGCGCTCGGTCAGCACGTCCACGACGTGCTTGCCCAGCCGACCGGTCGCACCCGCCACCGCGATCTTCTTCTGCTTACCCATGATCTGCTCCTTCGTCGCTTCTTTCGCGTTCACAGAGACGACGAAGCGGAGTGGCGGAGTGTGACATCAGGATTGTTCGAGGCTTCCCCGTGGCGCTACCCAGCGGTGATTGAGGTCGACGACCGAGGCGACAGTTTCGAAGTCCGCGTCGTAGTGGAAGAGAACGACGCGGTGTTCTATCGCAAGGACCGACGCGAGCAGGTCGTGGATGCCGACCGCGCGATGGCGACCCGATCGGGCGAGTTCACGCTGGATGGCGAAGGCACTCTGCCAATGTTCGTCGTTGGTGGGCAGGTACTCGAACAACGCCCGTCGGTCCGCCCTGACTTGTTCGTACTCGACCGGATTTCGTGCACTGTAGAGCACCTCCGAGTCGATGGCGGCGCAGGTCGCAACCACACCCGCCTCGATCAGCGGGATGAGTTGGGCGGCGACTTCGGAGTGACGCATCCGCGCAAGCGCGCTGGTATCGACGAGGTACCGCGCCGTTATCGCCATACTTCGTTGCGCCGATCCTTGTCGGCCATCTCTGCCATGCCGCCGTTGATCAACCATTCGACGTGGCGTGCGCGGGCAGCCGCGACCGTCGCCGACCGCAGCGCCGCCCGAACCGTGTCGGAGACACCCGAAGTCCCGAGGGCGTCCTGCGCCGACTCGAGTAGTTCGTCGTCGATCTCGATCAGTCGTTTGGTCATGCCGCAATCCCTCGATATATATTCCCCCATGCGGGGACTATATACCCGAGAACATGCAGGTCACAAGTGCTGAAATTAGGCGTTGAGGGCCGCGTGGAGGGTGGCGGCCCACTGTTCGACGATCAGTTTGCGGCGTGCGGAGTCGTCGGTGAGGACATCGGCGAGGCCGAGTCCACGGGCAAGGTCGAGGGTCGCCTGAACCAGGTGATGGTTGACCGGATCGGAGTCGTCGACCCCGAGCGCCTCGACCGCGCGACGGTGCGCGATCCGGCCGAACCGGGCCTCGAGCGGGACGATCCGCTCGCGCAGGGCCGGGTCGGCGGCGGCATGGGTCCACACCTGTAGCGCCGCTTTGAACAGCGGCGAGGTGTAGGACTCGACCAGGCCCGAGACGACCGCGCGGGTGCGGCCGACGCCCTCGGCGACCGCGCTGATGGCGGCGGCCTCGGCGGCCGACTGATCCATCCTGGTGTCGAACATGTACTCGAGCGCGCCGGTGATCAGGTCTTCTCTGGTGGGGAAATGATGCTGGGCCGCACCGCGCGACACCCCGGCCCGTTCGGCGACCACCGACACGGTGGCGGCTGCCCAGCCGGTCTCGGCCAGGCAGTCGATGGTCGCCTCGAGCAGCCGCTGCCGGGTGGCCCGGCTGCGATCCTGCTTGGGTTCGTGGGGTGTCGCCATCGGACTATTGTGCCCAGCTGGGCGGGCGCTTCTGGAAGAAGGCGGTCATGCCCTCGATCACCTCGGGGGTGCCGAAGAAGCCTGCCGAGCGCTGCGCGAGCTCCTCGGCCTCGGCGTCGAAGCGCGCGAGCAGGACCGCGTTGACCAGCTTCTTGGACTCCGCCAGACCCTGCGGCGAACCCTTGCGCAGCTCGCCACACAGGCGTTTCACCTCGGCGGCGGCATCGGCGGCCGCGACGGTGACAAGCCCGATCTCCCGCGCGGTCGCGGCGTCGAACTTCTCGCCGGTGAGGAAGTAGCGGCTCGCCGAGCGCTGGTCCAGCCGCGGCACCAGCGTGAGCGAGATCATGAACGGCGCCATCCCGATGCGCACCTCGGTGAGCGCGAAACTGCTCCCGGGTCCGGCGACGACGAGATCGCAGGCGCCGATGATGCCCATACCACCGGCGCGCACATTGCCCTCGATCTGCGCGACGACAGGCTTGGGTGAGGCGAGGATGCCGCGCAGCACGTCGATCATCACGCGGGTGCGCTGATCGGCCGCGGTCGCCGGATCGGCGGTGCTCGCCTCTTTCAGGTCGGCGCCCGCGCAGAAGGTGTCGCCGGTGTGCGCGAGCACGATGCCGCGCACGGCGGGATCGGCGTTCGCCGCGTCCAGTCCGGCCAGCAGCTCACGAACGAGCTTGGACGACAACGCATTGCGGTTGTGGGGGGAATCGAAGGTCAGCGTCGCGAACCCGTCGACGACCTCGTAGCGGACGAACGGTGCTTCCGTCACGTCACTCATCGGGACTCCTGTTCATCCGAGAGGGGTGTGGTGGTCGCCCCACCACAGGGGCGACCACCGCTGTGCCTAGTACGAGCGCGGCAGACCCAGCGAGTGCTGGGCCACGAAGTTCAGCACCATCTCGCGGCTGACCGGCGCGATGCGCGAGATGCGCGCGGCCTGCAGCATGGCCGCGAGGCCGACCTCGCGGGTCAGACCCGAACCGCCGTGGGTCTGGATCGACTGGTCGAGCGCCTTGATGCTGGCTTCCGCGGCGGCGTACTTGGCCATATTGGCCGCCTCGGCGGCGCCGAACTCGTCACCGGCGTCGTAAAGCGTCGCGGCCTTCTGCATCATCAGCTTGGCCAGTTCCAGCTCGATCTTGACCTGTGCCAGCGGATGCGAAATGCCCTGGTGCGCGCCGATCGCCGACTTCCAGACCGTGCGCTCCTTGGCGTATTCCACGGCCCGGTCGATGGCGTAGCGGCCGAGGCCGACCGCCATGGCCGCGCCCATGATGCGCTCGGGGTTCAGGCCGGCGAACAGCTGCGCGATGGCGGCGTCCTCGGAGCCGACGAGGGCATCGGCGGGCAGGCGCACATCGTCGAAGAACAGCGTGAACTGGTTGTCCGGCTCGACGATGTCCATCTCCTGGACGTTCTTCACCAGGCCGGGCGCGTCGACCGGCACGATGAACAGCGCGGGCTTGAGCTTGCCGGTCTTGTGATCCTCGGTGCGCGAGACCACCAGGATCGCCTCGGCCTGGTCGACACCGGAGATGAAGATCTTGCGGCCGTTGAGGATCCAGTCGCCGCCGTCGCGGCGGGCGGTGGTGGTGATCTGGTGCGAGTTGGAGCCCGCGTCGGGCTCGGTGATCGCGAAGACCATCTTCGACGAGCCGTCGGCCAGCTTGGTCAGCCAGGTCTGCTTCTGCGCGTCGGTGCCGTACTTGGTGATGATGGTGCCGCAGATCGCCGGGGAGACGACCATCAGCAGCAGCCCGGCGCCCTGCGCCGCCAGCTCCTCCTGCACCAGCGCCAGCTCGTACATGCCCGCGCCACCGCCGCCGAACTCCTCGGGCAGGTTCACGCCGAGGAAGCCGAGCTTGCCCGCCTCGTCCCACAGTTCGGTGAGCGGCTCGTTCTTGCGCGAGAGCGGCAGCACGTAGTCGCGGTAGTTGTACTTCGACGCCAGCGCGGCGACCGCCGCGCGCAGCGCCTTCTGCTCTTCGGTTTCGATGAAGCTCATGCCTGCTCCTGCTCCTGCTCTTGTTCCTCGACGACGGCGAGGACGGTTCCGACCTCGACCTGCTGGCCGACGGTCACATTGAGTGCACTGAGAATGCCGGTGGCCGGCGCGGCGATGGTGTGTTCCATCTTCATCGCCTCGAGCCACAGAATGGGCTGACCCTGCTGCACCTGATCGCCTTCGGCGGCACCGAGGCGGATCACGCTGCCCGGCATCGGCGCGAGCAGCGAACCGGCCGCGACCTGCTCGGAAGGATCGGTGAAGCGCGGCAGCCTGCGCACGGCCACCGGGCCGAGCGGGGAATCCACCGCGACGAGGTCGCCGTAGCGGGCGATCTCGAATTGCCTGCGCACCGGACCACGTTCGCCCGGCACCGCCAGGACGACGCGCTGCGGCGTCGCCGAGATCAGCTCCAGGCCATCGTGGCCCTCCACCGCGACGCCGGTCCGGGTGATGCGGTAGCGCACCTCGTGCGTGCCGGAGGTGCGGCTCTCGTAGGACTTGGTCTGCGGCAGCGAGGCCAGGTTGCGCCAGCCGCTCGGCGCCAGCCGGGTGTAGCGGCTCGCGGCGTGGTTGGCGGCCGAATCGGCAAGGGCCGCGGCCACGATGGACAGCGCTTCGTCGGCCTCGGAGGCCAGCGGCGCCGACAGCGCGGCCAGGTCGTGGGTGGCGAAGAAGGCGGTGTCGGTGTCACCGGCCAGGAACGCCGGGTGCCGCAGCACCCGCACGAGCAGGTCGCGGTTGGTGACCAGACCGTGGATCTTGGCCCGCTGCAACGCGGTAGCCAGCAGATGCGCCGCCTCTACGCGGGTTTCGGCGTAGGAGATCACCTTGGCCAGCATCGGGTCGTAGTGCACGCCGACCACGGAATCGTCGACGACACCGGTGTCCAGGCGAACCCCGGGCTGGTCGAGCACGGTGAATTCGCCGGTGGTGAACGGGATCTCGATCTTGTGCACCGGACCGCTCTGCGGCTGCCAATCGTGGGCCGGATCCTCGGCGTAGAGGCGGACCTCGATCGAGTGACCGCGCTGGGCGGGCTGGGCGGCGGGCAGCGGCAGGCCCGAGGCCACCTGCAATTGCAGGCGGACCAGGTCGAGGCCGGTGGTCTGCTCGGTGACCGGATGTTCCACCTGCAGACGGGTATTCATCTCCAGGAAGAAGAAGTCACCCTTCTCGTCGGCCAGGAACTCGACGGTGCCCGCACCCTCGTAGCCGATCGCCTCGGCGGCCAGCCGGGCCGCCTCGAACAGCCGATCGCGCATGCCGTCGATCTTCTCGACCAGCGGAGACGGTGCCTCCTCGACGACCTTCTGGTGACGCCGCTGGATCGAGCACTCACGCTCACCGACGGCCCAGGTCTTGCCGAAGGTATCGGACATGACCTGCACTTCGATGTGGCGGCCGGTCTCGAGATAGCGCTCGCAGAACACGGTCGGATCGCCGAAGGCAGACTCGGCCTCGCGCCGGGCGCCGGCGATCTGATCCTGGAGCTCGCTCAGCTCACGCACCACGCGCATGCCGCGACCACCACCACCGGCGGAGGCCTTGATCAGCACCGGCAGGTGCGCCTCGGTGACCTCGGCCGGGTCGAGCTCGGCGAGGACGGGGACACCGGCGGCGTCCATCATCTTCTTCGACTCGACCTTCGAGCCCATCTGCTCGATGGCAGCGACCGGCGGGCCGATCCACACGAGGCCCGCGTCGAGCACGGATCGCGCGAATTCGGCGTTCTCCGAGAGGAATCCATAGCCCGGGTGGATGGCGTCGGCACCGGCCGACAGCGCCGCCTCGATGATCAGCTCGCCGCGCAGGTAGGTCTCGGCGGGGGTGTTGCCGGGCAGTCGGATGGCGGCGTCGGCCTCGGACACGTGCGGCGCCGCGGCATCCGCGTCGGAGTACACCGCGGTGGTGCCGATGCCCATCCGGCGGCAGGTGGCGAACACGCGGCGCGCGATCTCACCACGGTTGGCAACGAGAACGTTCGTAATTGCCATGTCGCGCCTCACATTCGGAAGACGCCGAAGCCCTCGGCGCCTTGGATCGGTGCCGAATGAATGGCGGACAAGGCCATTCCCAGCACGGTGCGGGTGTCACGGGGGTCGATGATGCCGTCGTCGAAAAGCCTGCCCGACAGGAACATCGGCATCGCCTCGGCCTCGATCTGCGCCTCGACCATCGCGGCGAGACCGGCGGCGGCCTCCTCGTCGAAGGGCATGCCCTTGGCCTCGGCCGCGCCGCGCTGCACGATGGTGAGCACACCGCCCAGCTGCGCGCCGCCCATCACGGCGGACTTCGCGCTCGGCCAGGCGAACAGGAAGCGCGGGTTGAACGCGCGCCCGCACATGCCGTAGTGCCCGGCGCCGTAGGAGGCGCCGACCAGCAGCGAGATGTGCGGCACCGTGGAGTTGGCGACCGCGTTGATCATCATCGCGCCGTGCTTGATGATGCCGCCGTGCTCGTACTCCTTGCCGACCATGTAGCCGGTGGTGTTGTGCAGGAACAACAGTGGCGTGTTCTTCTTGTTCGCCAGCTGGATGAACTGGGTGGCCTTCTGCGATTCCTCGGAGAACAGCACGCCGCGCGCGTTGGCCAGGATGCCGATCGGGAAGCCGTTGATCTCGGCCCAGCCGGTGACCAGGCTCGAGCCGTAGAGCGGCTTGAACTCGTCGAAATCGGAACCGTCGACGACGCGGGCAATGACCTCGCGCGGGTCGAACGGGATCTTCAGATCCGAGGGCACGATGCCGAGCAGTTCCTCGGGATCGTAGAGCGGCGAGATGACCTCCGCGCGCGGCTCGGGCCCCTGCTTCTTCCAGTTCAGCCTGCGCACGATATTGCGGCCGATGCGGATCGCGTCCTGCTCGTCGGCGGCCATGTAGTCGGCCAGACCCGAAGTGCGGGCATGCATCTCGGCGCCACCGAGGGTCTCGTCGTCGGAGTCCTCACCGGTGGCCATCTTCACCAGCGGCGGGCCCGCCAGGAAGACCTTCGCGCCCTCCTTGACCATCACCACGTAGTCGGACATGCCGGGGATATAGGCGCCACCGGCCGTCGAGTTGCCGAAAACCAGGGAGATGGTGGGGATTCCGGCCGCCGAGGCCTGGGTGAGGTCGCGGAACATCGCGCCACCCGGGATGAAGACTTCCTTCTGCGTCGGCAGATCCGCGCCGCCGGACTCGACCAGCGAGATCACCGGAAGGCGGTTCTGCTTGACGATCTCGTTGATACGCAGGGTCTTGCGCAGCGTCCACGGGTTGGACGTGCCACCGCGCACGGTCGGATCGGGCGCGACGATCATGCACTCGACACCCTCCACGATGCCGATACCGGCGATCGTGGACGCGCCGACATGGAAGTCGCTGCCCCAGGCCGCCAGCGGGCACAGCTCGAGGAACGGCGAGTCCTCGTCGAGCAGCAGTTCGATGCGCTCACGAGCGGTGAGCTTGCCGCGCTTGTGGTGCCGGGCCACCTTCTCGGGGCCGCCACCGGCGATCGCCTTGGCGAACTCGGCCTCGACCTCGGTGAGCTTGGTGGCCATCGCCTCGGCGGCCGCGGTGTACTCCGGCGACGCGGTGTCGATGATGGAACGGAAGGTCGTCACGACTGGTACCCCAATACTTTCGACGCCAGCATGGTCAGGATCTCGTTGGTGCCGCCGCCGATGCCGATGATGCGCACATCGCGGTAGATGCGCTCCACCTCGGACTCGCGCATGTAGCCCATTCCGCCGTGCAGCTGGACCGCCTGGTTGGCGACCCATTCGGCGGTCTCGACGGCATTGTTCTTGGCGAAGCACACCTGGGCGATCAGGTTCTGATCACTGTGTTCGATGGCGCCGCTCCCGGTGCCCTGCGTGGTTACGCGCGCTGCCTCCTCCGGGCCCGTCGCTCGCGACGCGTCGACGAAGCGTTCGACCAGGGCCCGGGTGTAGGTGCGCGACACGTCGACCCGCTGGGCCATCTCGGTCAGCGTCATCTGCACCTTCTGGCGGCTGATCAGCGGGCGGCCGAAGGTCTCCCGGTCGCGGCACCACTGCACGGTGAGGTCCAGGGCGCGCTGGGCCAGCGCGTACGCCTGCACCGCGAGGCCGACCCGCTCGCTGACGAACGCGTTGGCGATCTGCGCGAAACCGGTGTTCTCGCCACCGACCAGGTTCGCCGCGGGCACCCGCACGTCGACGTAGGACAGCTCGGCGGTGTCGGAGGCCAGCCAGCCCATCTTCTCCAGCTTGCGGCTGACGGTGAAGCCCGGCGTATCGGTCGGCACGATGATCAGCGAGACACCCGCCGCGCCCGCGCCACCGGTCCGCACCGCGGTGACGACGAAGTCGGCGCGGCACCCCGAGGTGATGAAGGTCTTGGCGCCGTTGATGATGAAGTCGTCGCCGTCGCGCACCGCCGTGGTGGTGAGGTGGCCGACATCGGAGCCGCCGCCGGGTTCGGTGATGGCCAGCGAGCCGATCAGGTCACCGCGCAATGTCGGCTTGGCCCACCGCTCGATCTGGTCCTGGTTACCCGAGGCGATGATGTGCGGCAACGCGATTCCGCAGGTGAACAGCGACGCCCACAGCCCGCCGGAGGCGCCGGCGAGGTGGATCTCCTCGCCGACGATGACGGTGTCGATGATGCTGCCGCCCTCGCCACCCGCCGATTCCGGGTACTCGATGCCGAGCAGGCCGAGTTCACCGGCCTTCTTGTGCAGCTCGCGGGGCAGCGACCCCTCGCGTTCCCAGGTGTCGAGGCCGGGCAGGATCTCCCGCTCGACGAACCCACGCACGCTGGCGCGCAGCTCTTTTCGTTCCGGCGTGTCCCAAACAGACGTCATGCTGCTGTCTCCTGTCGCATGATCGGGCGCCCTCCGTGGTTACGCTCCGCTGCCGCCTCCGGGCGCTGACCGATCATGCGAGCAGCTCCGTCGGCATATCGATGTGGCGGGAGCGCAGCCATTCGCCGAGCCCCTTGGCCTGCGGGTCGAAACGCGCCTGGTAGGCGACGCCCTTGCCGAGCAGGCCGGAAATGATGAAGTTGACGGCCCGCAGGTTCGGCAGCACGTGCCGGGTGACGGTCAGGTCGGCCGTCTCGGGCAGCAGTTCCCGCAGCTTCTCGACCGTGAGCGTGTGCACCAGCCAGCGCCACTGCTCGTCGGTGCGCACCCAGACGCCGATGTTGGCGTCGCCACCCTTGTCGCCGCTGCGGGCGAGAGCGATGGTGCCGAGCGGGACGCGGGTGGTTTCCGACGGCGGCGGGTCGACGGGCAGTTCCGGCTCGGAGACCGGTTCGAGCACAGCCGTTTCCGCCGCGGGCTCGATGGCGACGCGGGTGCCGTCGGCCAGGACCGCGGTGTGCGGCACCTCGTGCGCGTCGACGAAGCCCGGCGTGAAGACGCCGTAGGGCGCGCCGTTGCCTGGCAGCGTGGTGAAGGTCGCGCCCGGGTAGCTGGCCAGCGCCAATTCCACGGCGACACTGGAGAATCCGCGGCCGACCTTGTTCGGATCGGGATCGCGCACCACACAGCGCAGCAGCGCGCTGGCCTGCTCCTCGGTGTCGGCGTCGGGACGGTCGAGCCGGGCCAGCGTCCAGGACAGCTCGGCGGGCTTGGCGGGCAGCCAGGCTTCCAGCTGTCGTCGCGCCAGTGCGGCTTTGGCCTCGATGTCGAGTCCGGTGAGGATGAACTCCATCTCGTTGCGGAAGCCGCCGAGGGTGTTGAGCGAGACCTTGAGCTGCGGCGGCGGCGCCTCACCGGTGACACCGCTGATCAGCACCCGGTCCTTGCCCTCCTGGCTGAGGGTGATGCTGTCCAGGCGGGTGGTGACGTCGGGGCCCGCGTAGCGCGCGCTCTGGATCTCGTACATGAGCTGGGCTTCGACGGTGTCGACGGTGACCGCGCCGCCGGTGCCGTCGTGCTTGGTGATGACGCTCGACCCGTCGCGGCGGATCTCGGCGATCGGGAAGCCGGGGCGGCCGATGTCACCGAGTTCGGTGAAGAAGGCGAAGTTGCCGCCGGTGGCCTGGGTGCTGCACTCGATCACGTGACCCGCGACGACGGCGCCCGCCAGAGCGTCGTAATCGGTTCGGCCCCAGCCGAAGTGGGCCGCCGCGGGACCGACGATCACCGAGGCGTCGGTGACCCGGCCGGTGACGACGATGTCGGCGCCGGAGTTCAGGCATTCGACGATGCCCCACGCGCCGAGGTAGGCGTTGGCGGTGAGCGGCTGACCGAGGCCGAGCTCGCCCGCGCGGGCGACCAGGTCGTCACCCTCGACGTGCGCGATCTTGGCGTCGAGGCCGAGGTCGGCGGCGACCTTGCGCAGCCGCTCGGCCAGCCCGGCCGGGTTCAGGCCACCCGCGTTGGTGACGATCTGGACGTTCTTCTCCAGCGCGAGGGCGAGACAGTCCTCGATCTGCTTCACGAACGTCTTGGCGTAGCCGAGGCTGGGATCCTTCATCCGGTCGCGGCCGAGGATCAGCATGGTGAGCTCGGCGAGGTAGTCGCCGGTCAGCACGTCGAGCTGCCCGCCCTCCAGCATCTCGCGCATCGCGCTGAGCCGGTCGCCGTAGAAGCCGGAACAGTTGCCGATCCGGATCAGGTCCGGGTCCGCCGAGAGTGCACTCATGAACCCCAGGATCACACCGGTTCAGAAAAAAAGCAAGCATGCGTGCTTGTTAATTGCGGGCAATCGACCAGGCAAGATGGAACCCATGTCATCGGTCCTCCTCTTCGCCCTGGCCGGATTCCTGCTCGGCGGCGCCTACACGACCTGGAAGAACAACCGCGCGATGTCGATCGCCCTGATCGCCGCCGCCGTGCTCGCCGCGGTCGGCGCGGTGCTCTGGTTGCAGTAGCCAAGGTTTTCGAAAGCCCCGGGCAAGGCGAGCGCAGTTAGCTCTGGGACCGCGCTGACAGCCAGGCCCACCCCCACCCAGCAGGCCT
This sequence comes from Nocardia sp. NPDC060259, assembly GCF_042728775.1. Lineage (NCBI taxonomy): Bacteria > Bacillati > Actinomycetota > Actinomycetes > Mycobacteriales > Nocardiaceae > Nocardia > Nocardia sp. NPDC060259. Next base: position 1,025 of record NZ_JBHXAY010000005.1, on the reverse strand, counting down.
GGCGCGCCTACCAGCGCGAACAGCAGCGGGGCTGAGGCAGGCTACACGCTGAGTTTGAAGATCCGGACGTCCTCGGGGACGCCGTTGAGCGGGGCGGCCCAGAAATTGCGTTTGTAGGGCTTGACGGTGGCGCCCAGTTCGGCGAGGGTTTCCGGGCGCAGGGCGGCCAGGGTGGTGCTGGAGAGCATCATGTTGCCGTTGCCGCCTGCCTCCATCATGCGGGCGGCGATATTGACGTCGACGCCCAGCCAGTCGCCACCGATCTCGCGGGGGGAGCCGGTGTGCAGGCCGACGCGCATGCGGGGCTTGTAGCCGTCGATCTCGACCCCGGCCAGATTGCGGCGGGCGGCGATCGCGGCGCGGACCGCGCGGTCGGGGGACGAAAATACCGCCATCAGGCCGTCGCCCATGCGTTTGACCACCTGACCGCCACGCTCGGCGATCGGCGGCTCGATGGCCTTGGCGACCTTGCGCAGCAGTTCCAGAGTGCGTTCGTCACCCGCGGCGAGCGACCAGCTCGAGAACGACACCAGGTCGGTGAACACGATGGTCACCTCCTCGGTGCCACGGCCACGACCGATCCGCTCCAGCGCGGCCTGCCAGACCTGCAGCGCGCCGAACCCGATCTCCCTGCCCACGCTCGGGCTGCCGCCGACGAACCTGTCCGCCGCCCTGGCCACCGCGCGAGCGCCACCGGGGCCTGACACCGACAGCGGATCGCCGAACGCCGGGTCACCGGGGAGCTGATGGCGGGCCTTGCGCACCGCGCCGATCACATCGGCGCGACGGTTGGCGGCCTGCAATTTCGACGAGATCTGGGCGCGCCGCCGACCGGATCGCGCCCCGGCGTCGTCGGCTTCCGCCTGCGACGCATCGGACTGCCCACTCCCGGTGGGCTCCAACGGGATCACCACCTCCGCAGCAGCGTCGCGCTGCCGCGGATCCACCCCGCCAGAAGGCGTTTCACTCACGCCTCGAGGGTATATCACCGAACGACGACCGCCGGTCCGCTGCTTGTGTGCAGC